>JAPLDE010000048.1:15464-25514 GCA_026391855.1 Bacteroidota bacterium
CGACTATAAGGAGTTCTTCGAAAGCGGGAAACTGAAGATACAGGGCCAGTTCCTTAATGGCCAGAAAGACGGGAAATGGATGGAATACGACGAAACCGGCAAGGTGTTGAAGACGACAAACTTCAAGAATGGAGTCGAGAAATAAAGACAAGGAATTTTTAACAAACCCTTATGCCGAAAATGAGGGATATCACTGTTTCGGCTGTGCCCCGCACAATCCTGTTGGGTTAAGGATGAAGTTTTACAGGAAGGGAGAAGGGGTGGAATGTTTCTGGCAGCCCTCAGAGCCCTATCAGGGATGGCAGGGAATACTGCATGGCGGCATCCAGGCTACACTGATCGACGAAACAGCCTCCTGGTTGCTGTATTCGAAAAATAAACCACTCAATGTCACCACTAAAATGGAGATACGGTATAAACGCCCGGTTCCCATGGATAAAGGCCCGGTAAGAATTGCTGCTACCCTGAAAGAAATCAGACGGAATATCGCCTTTATCGATGTCAAGTTATATTGTCCTGAAGATCAGTTGTGTACAGAGGCTCATGTGAGCTTCTTCTGTGATAGTAAGCGGTAAAACCCTGTCGGGGGTTAAAACCCCGACAGGGTAAACGAAAATTAAAAAAAACATTTCTTTTTATATTTTTCAGTATTAGTTGATTATCTTTGATTAGCGAATACCTGATATCTATCAATTTAAAATCCTTATGCAATGAAAAGAATACTGGCACTCTTCCTGACTGTGGTAACTATTTCTTTTTCAGCCATTTCACAGCCGACGATAACAGTTGGTACAATCGCAGGGGCTGTTCCGGGTGCAACTATCCTCGTTCCGGTGTCTGTATCCAACTTTAATGGCCTTGGCCTTGAATCCTTCACTTGTTCCATTGCTTACGACAATACGGTTTTAACTTACGGGACCCATCAAAATCTTTGTCCCGGCTTTCAGGACGTATTTTTAGCAACAAATGCCACTCCCACAGATATTAGCGTAGCCTGGTTCAGTGTGAATACGATCAATTATCCAAATGGCCAGATCTTTGATCTGGAGTTTACTTATCTTGGCGGGAGTTGTGCGCTCACCTGGGACCCCTTATGTGCAGGGGGAGGGATCATTTTTAACAACGGGTCGGTGAGCGGGCCTTTGGCAAGTATAGATAGTGAAATCTGGACATCTTCCATGTTCCGGATTGTCCCGAATCCTGCCAGTGACAAAATCTCCTTTACAGCTGTTCCTAAGCCTTTACAAATACTTAACGTGACGCTGTTCAATACTACCGGACAACAGATTCAGGGTTTGATGCCTCTTGATAAATATCAACATGAATTTGATGTAAGCGCCTTATCGAAAGGGATGTATATCCTCAGGATTCAACTTGATAATGAGGTAGTTATCAGGAAGATGGTTATCCAATAATGGATAAGGATAAAAGTAAATCATTACTTGGGTATGCTTCTTTTATTTAAGTGAGTTTTTTTTGTATGTAGTACCCTGGTCCGGGGAAGCCTTCCTTTATTGTTAATACAATGAAATTTTTGTAAGTTTGAATAACCTATTGATAAGTATCATGGATTCAACAGGGTTGAGAGAGTTGGTTGAAGAGAATGCCTTGCTTTTCTGGTGGATACCTCCTGAAAAACGAGTGGAACTTTCAAAAGATGCTATAGTGGAAACCATCCTTAATTATGGAGATATAAGAAGTGTAAAAAGGCTGTTCTCAGTAATGGGAATAAAAGAAACCGCGAAGATTTTCAGAAAGCATGCTTATGCTCCCCGGTCCAATTATTTTCCCGTCATTCGTCACTTTTTTACCCTTTATTTTGACCGTCATGCATAAGGAAATACTAACCCGGGAACAATCTGAACTGCTACCGTTGTTGAAACGGTTTTCTAAAAAATTCTATCTGGTTGGAGGAACTGCCATCGCTTTACATATTGGTCACAGAAGATCCATTGATTTTGACCTTTTTACGAAAACACCGTTTCGTAACTATTCTGTAAAAAACGAAGTAATTAATTCTGGGTTGAAAATCAATCAGTTATTGTATGAAGACACGGATCAGGTTCACCTCAAAGCTGTTCCCCTAACTCCNNGGCCACTGAATGTTGCCCGGTTTGCGCCCAAGTCTTAGGATGATCAGGTTCTTGCTGTAATCCAGGTAGATATACTGTCCAAGTACCCCTTTTGCAAAAAGTTGATCCTTGCTAACCACTCTCCATTGGTATATATACGGATACCCCTGGGAATCGCGGGAATCATTCACTGTTGACCGTGTATGGCTGATCCAGCTCTCAGGAACAAGCTGATGACCAAACCAGTTGCCGTTCATCAGGTACAGTCTTCCGAAACGGGCAAAATCCCGGGTCCTGGCGTTCAGACAACAGAATGACTTGAAGGTGTTTCCCCGGCGGCTGTCCAGGTTCCAGCTGGCCTCATATTCCATCCCCAGCGGCTTCCAGAGCTTATCTTCAACATATTCGTTCAGGGGTTTACCGGTGGCTCTTTCCAAAGCCATGGACAGGAGAAGTGTGTTAACACTCTGATATTCATAGTGTTGGTCAGGTGGTTCTTTTATTTTCAGATGGCGAATATATTTTTTCAGGTTTAATCCATAATAATATTTTGCCATTTCAGCGAAAGGCGTAGC
This sequence comes from Bacteroidota bacterium, assembly GCA_026391855.1. Taxonomy (GTDB): domain Bacteria; phylum Bacteroidota; class Bacteroidia; order Bacteroidales; family CAIXZF01; genus JAKLIX01. The sequence continues at coordinate 18,112 of JAPLDE010000048.1, forward strand.
ATATTCTTCGCTGAATTTCAGCCCCGATCGCATATTCAGCAGGTGGTCTAGGGTGATCTTCTCAAAACCGGGTTTGTCCAGTTCAGGCAGATATTTGTTGATGGGATCGTTCACACTCATGATGGCCTTCTCTTCAATGGCTATCCCAATCAATGCGGAGATAACTGATTTAGCCATTGAAAATGAGGGAATTACCGTTGAAGCCTGGTAATTGTCAAAGTATTTTTCAACCAGAACAGTATCATTTCTGATGATCATAAAGGCCACGGTACCATTCTTGATCAGCAACTCATCAAATTGTTGGTATTTCTGCCGGAATTCATGAGGAAGCGTCAGGCTGAACGGATGACCGGCTTCCTTAAAAGGATTGGAAACCTGGCCGGTATGGATTTCTTTGGCAGGGAACTTACGGTAATCATTGATATCCGCGTAGTTGAAATAAAAAAACCTGGCTATATGGCAGGATAAAAGGCTCAGCGACAGCATGGCAAATATTGACCATTGCAACCATCTTCTTACCATACCTTAAAATGCCTGGGATTGTGAATAAAGTAGTCTTTCGGGACGGTCGAACTTTTTCTGATATTCCTGCTGTGGGCCGTTTTCCGGTATCTTTTATAGCGTCGTTGGTATTTATTTCGCTGAAAAAAGGAAAAACCACCCCGGTGCCCCCTATACCTGGGAGATGCTTCCAACGACCCGGCAATTCCTGTAAACAGGAAGAAGAAGGTGAGGAACAGGATGAATTTTTTTTTCATGGATAGATGATAATCAGAACGGTCCCTGCAAAAGTACGAATTTCATGGTTGAAGAATAACGCCACTTTTCAACCGGAGTTGATAAAGTTCTTTATTTTTTTTCAGCAGAAAACAGTTTCATGCCTATCTTTGCAATGTAATGGTGCGTAATCCGGTAACTGCCGGAAAGCGTGAAAAGGGAACCAGGTGGTTTCGTCCGAATGACGGGAGAATCCTGGACAGTACCCGCTGCTGTGAGCTCCATCATGCTTTTTGAAAATCCTCAGTCACTGCTCCGTTGGAGTGGGAAGACTTTCAAAAAGGGAGTAAGTCAGAAGACCTGCCATTGCCAACAAATATTCAAGGCTTTCGGGATAAAGGCAATGAACGAGTTTATCTAAACTTTTTCATCTTTTTTTCGGGAACCTGACTGAGTTGAATAGGTTAAATATTTGAAATACCGATGGTTGCATGCGGTTAACGAGTACATACCTTCTTTTTGGATTGATGTTTGCATGGGCAGTAACCGTAAACGGACAAGTCCCCGGCCTGGATACCATTAAACAGCTACGGGGTGTTGAGGTATATGGTGACCGCCAGGTGGAATACCAGCAGGGGCTGAGGGTTGACAAGATAGATAGCCTGGGATTGCTGATCTCTTCGGCCGGCAACCTGGCTACCCTGCTTGGAAAGAGAACCTCTGTGTATGTAAAGGATTACGGGCAGGGCAACCTGGCTACTCTTGCCATTCGAGGCACTTCCTCCAGCCAGTCGGGCATCTTCTGGAACGGATTCAACCTGAATGCACCCGGTGCAGGGATGATAGACCTGGCGCTGATTCCCGGATTTCTCTTTGATGCAATACAGATTCAGCCGGGATGCGCAGCGGACAAACCCGAAGGAGGGGTCATCGGTGGAGCTGTTTATCTTGGCGGACCGTCAAAACCGGCAACAGGGAATGAACTGACGGCAGGTCTCACACTGGGCAGTTTTCATGAAACCCTGCTGCAGCTGGCAATGAGGTCAAATTATTCCACCTCAAGCAGTAAGACGGCCTTTCAACGGATGACATCCCGGAATGATTTCCCTTATAAGAACGGAAACGAAACGTTTAACAGGGATCATGCCGGGTTGGGTCAGTATGCCTTTCTTCAACAGATTGAAAAACGGTATAACAACAACAGCCGGATGGAAGCCGGATTATGGTGGCAGCAAACTGAAAGAGACCTGCCGCCTTCCCTCACCAGTGCCAGCCAGCATGAAAGCAGGACCGACCGCTCTTTCAGGGCATCGGCCCGTTGGAAGAAAACCTTTAATGAAGGATATTTTACCACGGGTTTAGCCTGGTTTCATGATTTCCTTCATTACAGGCAACTTGTAGCAGATACTATACTGGTGATCGATTCCAGGATATTCAACGATGCCCTTCGCAGTGAAAGCAGTTTACGGTTTAAACTATCGACGGACTGGATGCTGGACGGAGGGTTGAACCTGGCTTTCAATACCATTGAGATCAATAAATTCGGAGGATACCGTCAACAAAGCCAGGGCGGGGCCTTTGTTTCTGTCACCCGTTCCTGGTTCAGGGGAAGGTTAAAAGGTAACCTGGGAGGCAGGAAGGAAGTGGTGGAAGGCTATCATCTTCCTTTTTGTCCATCCGTTGGGTTGGAAGGAAGGATTAACAGGCAGTTGACGACAAGGCTCAATGTTGCCGGGATAAACAGGATCCCCTCGATGAATGACCGTTTCTGGCAACCCGGGGGAAATGACCAACTGAAACCGGAAAGGGGGATGAATGCCGAAGCCGGGGTTCAGTACACCACTAACATTCTCTATGACAATGAATTAAAAATTGATCTTGCCGGCTTTTATTCGGCCATCGACGATTGGATAAACTGGAAACCCACCACTATGGGGTATTGGATGGCGCAGAATGAGCAAAAGGTGCTGATCCGGGGGATTGAAACAGGTTTGAACTATACCGTCAGGATTAATAAGCTAACCCTTCATCTTTCAGAGGATTTGACCCTGCTGTCAGCCGTTAACCAGCATCAACTGAACGGGAATGACAAATCCTGGCATAAACAGCTCATCTATACCCCTGCCACCCGGTCAAATACCGTGGCCAGGCTGGTGTTCCGCAGCCTTGTCCTGGAATATCAGCATTCCTATACCAGCCTTAGCTATGTTACCAGGGACAACCAGGATTATCTGCCCGGTCATGTCCTTGGAAATGCAGTGATACGGTATACCCTGGAGGCAGGTAAGAAGATCTCCCTGGATTTCCAGGTTGAAGCGGGAAATTTGTGGAATGCGACCTACCAGGTGGTTCAGTACTTTCCCATGCCGGGCAGGAGCTACCGCCTTGTCATGATAGCCAGAATAAACAACAAGAGTAAATAAATTAGCATATTATGAAGAATTGGTGGAATAAAATATTGATAATGAGCTGTTTATCAGCATTTTTCCTTTTGTCTTGTGAGAAAGACAAACCGGTAACGAAAACAGACCCTGTCAGTATTTTCGGCAGCGGGGTTTTTATTTGTAATGAAGGCCCGTATATGAACGGAACGGGAACGGTGAGTTTTATGAGCTTTGAGACAGGGCAGGTGTCCAATGACCTTTTCGAAGCGGTTAACCATCGTCCGCTGGGCAATATCGTGCAGTCGATGGAAATATATAAAGACAGGGGCTACATTATCGTTAATAACGCTAACCGGGTCGAAGTAGTTGATATGACTGATTTTCATTCGGCAGGAGCGATTGAAAACCTTACGCTGCCCAGGTTTTTCCTGGGTATTGATGACAGAAGGGCATACATCAGCTGCTGGGATAACACCGTAGCCGTGCTAAACGTGATGACCCTGATGGTTGAGAAGAGAATTCCAACCCAGACCGGGCCTGAGCGGATGTTAAGAATGGGGGACAGGGTGTTTGTTCTCAACCAGGGCGGGTACAGTATCGACAGCTCGGTTACCGTGATCAACACCAACAGCGACCTGGTGATCACCAACCTTAAGGTATATCCTAAGCCAACGGGTATTGTTGCCGACCGGGAAGGCAAGATATGGATTATGTGTTCCGGTAAGGGTTATAACGGATGGCCTGCCGGCGATGATACCGAAGGTCATTTGTTGCGGATTGACCCTCAGACACTTACCATTATTAAGGACTTTCCGTTTCCTGATAAATCCCTCCATCCCGAGAAACTGGCGGTCAACAGTGCCGGTGACCAGATATTTTATCTCTATAAAAACGGTATTTATAACATGGGTTTGAACCAGGATGTTCTCCCCGCCCAGGCCCTGGTTGAGCGGGCCGGTTACACCTATACCTTTGGGATGGATACTGCTTCCGGTTATTTGTATCTTTCTGATCCTGTTGATTTTGTGCAGGACGGCTGGGTATACCGGTATCAATCGACTACAGGACTCCCGGTGGATTCATTTAAAGTGGGGATCATTCCTACCTATTTTTGTTTTAAGTAATAGATAGTTAAACAATCCCCTTTACATTCTTGTTTACGATTATCATGAACCTTAGTGAAGTACTTTGTGTTGTACTTATGTCCTTTGTGTCTAATAAAGGCCTATTCTTTGAATTATCATAAGTTGTTGATAATCAACTTTTTAATTAACCACAAAGTAACACCAAGGGTTTTACTAAGGATTTCACAAAGGGTAAATTATTAATAACCTGATTTCTTGTTCACCTCCTCAAAAAAAAAGTATAATGAGTACATCTGTAAGCGTAAAATGGATAAAAGGAATGGCCTTTGAGGCAGAAGTAACGGGCCATAAGATCATGCTGGATGCCGATGTTGCAGCGGGGGGAGAGGACCTTGGTCCGAGACCTAAAGCATTGGTTTTGGGATCGTTGGGGGGCTGTACCGGTATGGATGTAGTGTCTGTTCTGAAGAAAATGAGGGTTGAACCAGAGGGTTTTGAGATGGTTATTGAAGGAGACTTAACGGAAACACATCCCAAATACTACCATACCATCCGTTTACATTACATTTTTTATGGAAAAAATCTTCCCTATGACAAGCTTGAAACTGCCATTAAGCTTTCACAGGACAAATATTGCGGGGTTAGTGCCATGCTGAAGGGTGTAGCAAAAATAGAATTTACTATTGAAGTGAAGGAAGCACCCTGATAATTTCAAGGAACTCGTTGAGGATCATTGCAGTAGCTCCCCAGATAATCACTTCCTTTACATAAAAACAGGGTACTTCATTCGACCAGTCTCCCACGGTAACCTTTTTATTCTGAAACGAACCCGGGTCCAATAATTCTCTTAATGAAACCCGGATGATCTCATCAACTTCCACCGGGTCACCCGTTAAAGAGGGGATTTCAGCGGTATAAGCGACGACGGGTTGCACCCTGAACCTGCTGGGGGGAATATATAATTCGGTCAGGTTTCCTATCACTTTTACCCCGCTGGTGTCAAGGCCTACTTCTTCCCGGCTTTCCCTGAGCGCTGTCTGCCGGATGTCGCGGTCTTCAGGCTCTGCCTTACCCCCCGGAAAGCTGATCTGCCCGCTGTGTACTCCGTTGTATCTGGGCCGTTGGATGAAAACCGTCATAACGTCCTGTTCTGCCGGGTATAACAAGATCAACACCCCGCTCATCCGGGCTTTCGACAGATCGGGGTTGAAACTCATCTCCCTGATCCGTCTCAGGGATGTCATCCTGAGCTGTGATTCAAGTCCGGGTAAAGGTTGGCCGAGCCGAAGGGCCAGTTCATCAATAAAGGCTGGGAAATTCAAGAATATTGTTCTTTTTAATTATAACAAAAATAGCGGGTTAAAGTTTTATTGATGGACAGATCACCTGATTTTTTTAGTAATTTTGGAGCGCAAAACACTGAACGTGTATATGGTAAAAGAGAAGACCGAACAGAGAACAAAAGATAAGGAAGCGATTTCTGAAGGGAAGGACATCATCCTTTTCAACGATGATGTTAACTCTTTCGATTTTGTGATCGAGACCCTGATCGAGGTTTGTGAACATGACCTTCTCCAGGCAGAGCAGTGTACCCTGATTGCCCATTACAAGGGAAAATGTGCCGTAAAATCGGGCACCCTCACCGAGCTAAAACCCCCATCTGACGAGATGACACGCAGGGGTTTGAGTGTTATTATTCAGTAGGGACACGATACATCGTGTCCAATTGTTCATGTTCCCAGGCAGTCGGCAATCGATTTTTGTAGGGACACGCTACAGCGTGTCCAATTGTTCACGTTCCCAATCAGCCGGCAGGTTGTCGAATAACGACCGGCGACACAACGTCACCATTTTCAGGTTCAGATCAGATTTTTAAAGGTAAACCTGACGAAGATGTTAAAGCAGGGTCTGAAACCGTCGTAGGTCCCCAGATTGATACCCTGCCAATAGAAGGTCATGCCCGGGTCGAGGGAGATGTTTTCGGAGAAGATCAGCCTGACGCCGCCTGTGGCAAAAACTCCGAAGCCCACCCCTCCCTGGATATTGGTATACTGTTGCTGACCTGCTGAAGGAATATACGACTGGTTGCCATACTGGTTTACCAGGCTGTAATCGGTGCCTTCGATGTTTACCTTGTTTTCAACCACCCTGGTATTGTTGATGTTAAGCCCGCTTTCCATGAAGAATACTGATTTTTCCGACATGGGGTAATACCGGCTGATGCCCACATCGATATTCACCCTTTTTTCGGTACCCCATATATGGTATTGACGATAGCGGGCATCCAGGCTATATCCCTGGGGAAGATCGAGGTACATCAGGAAAATATCGGATGCCGTAAGCTTGGTGAAGTTGAACTGGGCAAAGACACCCAGGTTTGCGCTGAGGGCATACCTTACATAGAACCCGATATTATAGGCCGGGTTGTACTTCTTTTTCCGCGGAAGATCATAGGGATGGAGGGAATCGATGTAGTAGCCCAATTTTTGCTTGTTCTCCTGTTTATAATAGTAGTTGTTGAAGATCAGGTTCAGCTTGTTTTCGTTGGTAGGTGCACCGCTGTAAAAGTTAGCCGGATGATTGTCAGGGAAATAGAAGCCAACGTTCATTCCGTATGAAAAGTGGGAGGAGGTATCTTCATCCGCGGAAGAAACCGGAGGCGGATTTTTCCCGTGAACCGTTGAAACAGCAAACAGGAGCAGCAGGGAGCTTATGAAAAGGAATGGTTTGATACGGTTAGTTTTTAGGTTTGTTAATGAGTTTATGCGGTATAAAATTACTCATTTAACTAAAAATGCGGTCAAGTATTTTGAGTATGGGCAGGTTTTTGTACTTTTGTCCCCTGAAAGGACCCGTGGCTCAATTGGATAGAGCATCTGACTACGGATCAGAAGGTTGGGGGTTCGAGTCCCTCCGGGTTCACGCTCAAAGGCAAGAATGCAAGAATGAAAAGAAGGCGGAAATGTTTATTCATTCCCGCCTTCTTGCATTCTGGCCTTTCCGCCTTCTTGCATTAAAAGCAACCGATAACACGAAGTAGTATGTGTTTTAAAATCAACACGTATTCATTCCCGCCTTCTTGCATGCTGGCCTTTTCGCCTTCTTGCATTAAAAGCGAACGATAACACAGAGCAGTTGATTATTCAAAACAAACAACCATTATGACTATTTCAGAAGCAATCTGTCACCTGCCTTCAATCCCCCTGATGTTACTCTG
>JAPLDE010000265.1:0-12007 GCA_026391855.1 Bacteroidota bacterium
AATAGGCAAAATCTTCGGCTGTCATACGCATATCCAGCTCTTCCACATTTTCTTCCCCAAGGTAATCAACAGCGTGTTGAAAGGCATTGCGGGTAAGGGGCGGGTCATTGATCAGGAAGGGATAACCGCTGACAATGTTTACTTCACATTCGCCACCCAGGCCATGGGCAATGGAAGAGGCCATACGGGTGATCCTTTCGCGGGCTTTTGCTCTCCACTTTTCGTCGTAAGTGCGGAAGGTGCCTTCAATGGTAACCGTATCGGGGATGATATTGGTGCGGCCGTCGGCAATTACCTTACCAAAGGATAGCAGTGTGGGGATGTTGTTTGGGGCGAAACGGCTTACGATCTGCTGAAGGGCGGTAATGATTTGGGCGGCAATGGCCACCGGGTCGATATTCAGTTCGGGTGTTGCGGCATGACCACCCTTGCCTTTTACCACGAGGTAAACCTCGTCGGTACTGGCCATGTATTTGCCCGGCCGCATCCCTATCTTTCCGGCATCCAGGGTTGGTAGCGTATGCTGACCAAAGATGGCAACCGGAGTTGGGTTTTCCAGCACTCCTTCCTGTATCATCTCCAGCGCTCCGCCGGGAAAAGATTCTTCAGAAGGTTGAAAGAGACACCTGATCTCACCGGAGAAATGTTCTTTTAACTTATTAAGGATCAGTATAGTACCTAACAGGGAGGCCATATGGACATCGTGACCGCAGGCATGCATCACCCCGGGATTTTCACTTTTATAGTCTACCTCATTCATTTCCTGGATTGGCAATGCATCCATATCGGCCCGCAAAGCAATGGTTCTGCCCGGGCCTTTTTCACCGGTAAGCGTGGCTACCACGCCGGTACCGGCAACTCCTTCTTTATACGGAATTCCCCATTTTTTCAGTTTCTCACAGATAAACCGGGAGGTTCCCACCTCGAAGTTTGAAAGCTCAGGGTGACGGTGAAGGTGGCGGCGTATGGCCACGATCTCCCGGTAATTCTCCCTGGCGAGCAGGTGTATCGTTTCGCGGATCTCCATAAACTATTGGTTGAATTCTTCTGTGAAATACCGGTAGAAGTAAGGAATGGTCTCAATTCCTTTATAAAAATTGAATAGGGGATAATTTTCGTTGGGAGAATGAATGGCGTCGCTTTCCAGTCCGAAACCCAGTAAGATGGATTTCACTCCGAGTATTTCTTCGAAATCCGCTACGATAGGGATGCTGCCCCCGCTGCGGAAGGGAATAGGTTTTTTCCCGAAAGTCGTTTCTATGGCCCGGCCGGCGGCTCTATAGGCCTTGCCGGTGATTGGAGAAACGTAGCCCTGACCGCCGTGTAGGGAAGTTACCTTCACTTTTACCGAAGGCGGTGCGATCTTAACAAAATGCTCTTCGAAAAGTCGGGCAATCTGGTGGTGTTCCTGGTTGGGGACCAGCCGCATCGAAATTTTGGCCCAGGCTTTGGACGGAATGATGGTTTTGGCTCCTTCAGCGGTATAACCACCCCAGATTCCGTTACAATCCAGCGAAGGACGTATTCCCGTCCTCTCAGTCGTGGTGAAACCCTTTTCTCCATCTACCTCATTGATATCCAGTGATTTTTGGTATTCATTCAGATCAAACGGGGCTTTATTCAGTTCATGGCGTTCTTCTTCTGACAACTCAGCCACATCATCATAGAACCCGGGAATAGTAATGTGGTTGTTCTCATCTGTAAGGGAAGAGATCATTTTAGCCAGCATATTCACCGGGTTAGCTACCGCTCCCCCGTAAATTCCTGAATGAAGGTCGCGGTTAGGGCCGGTCACCTCCACTTACATATAGGCAAGCCCCCGTAACCCAACAGTAATGGAAGGAATATCCTGAGCGATCATCCCGGTGTCGGAAATAATGATGACATCAGCCTTGAGCAATGCTGTGTTTTCCCTGCAGAACCCGGCAAGGCTGGGGGAGCCTATCTCTTCCTCCCCTTCAATCATGAACTTCACGTTACAGGGAAGGGTATCTGTTTTCACCATGGCCTCGAAAGCCTTGGCGTGCATAAAGCCCTGGCCTTTGTCGTCATCGGCGCCGCGGGCGAAGATCCTGCCATCCCTGATCTGTGGTTCAAAAGGAGGAGAAAGCCATTTGTCAAGCGGGTCAGGGGGCATCACATCATAATGCGCATAAACAAGAATGGTCGGTTTGGAAGGATCGATGATCTTTTCTCCATATACTACCGGGTTTCCGGCGGTGGGCATCAGCTCAGCCTTATCGGCCCCGGCGGCCAGCAGGGTATCACGCCAGTATTCAGCCGCCCTGATCATGTCGGCCTTATGAGTGGTTACTGCACTTACCGACGGTATTCTCAGTAATCCATACAGTTCTTCAAGGAATCGTTCCCGGTTGTTGTGCAAGTAGTCGTGTAATTCTTTCATTGTAGGGTTCCGGATTAGTTTTATTTGATCCGGCAAAGGTAATGCTAATTTTAAATGGGATGTTTTCAACCGGCACCATAGGACTACCTGCTTTTCAACAGGTATATTGCGAAATTTTTATCTGAATAGCTGAGGGGGTAACGATTCTCACGGATCACTGACAGGTTTTTATCGATGACCAGGTATTTCGCGCCCAGCTGCTGTAATGAATCAATAAACAATTCATTATCAATACTTTCAATATTAACCGTCCATCCTCTTCTATGTAGAAAATAGATCTCCTGTGGGGAGGCACCGCCGTTGATGACGACCTTGTCATTTTTTGGTATCGTTTTATCGGCCAGTTCTTCAAGCTTTAGTTTGTAGAGCTGGTCTTTTTTAATAAAAAAATCATGCTGCTGGTTGGCAATTCCTTCAACAGCCATCAAACAGATCAATATGTAAGTATATTTCAACGGGATACCGGCAAGGAAAATTCCGGCCACCAGGGCCATTAGCGGGGCAAACGGAATGATATAATAGCTGTGAAGGGGAAAGACAAACCCGGTTTTGGCCGCAAATATGAGAAACACTATCGTTATTACCGCTAAAGCGGCCTTCAGTCGGTTGTTTTTTCCTTTAACCAGGATAACCAGCCCGACGAGGAAGCAGATAAAGGCCAGAAAGGATTGAAGTGAGCAAAAATAGAATTTCTCCAGTGTTGCCGGGAGAGAATGAGAGATTTCCCGGATGCCTTCCATTATGCCTCTTTGGAAGATTATCGTGTAATGATAAGTATTTATCAGGTATGGGACCCATAAGAAATACCAACAGCCAACCAGGGCAAGGCTTAAGGTGGCCATAGCATAAAGGGCTGTTTTCCTGGCATTGGGTATCTCTCTGATAAAGGGCACAATAACAATAACGCTATAGAGACTCAGGGCAGGGATTTTCGACAGCAACCCCAGGGTTGGAAAGAGGAAGAAAAGTGCCAGGTCTGAGATTCTGCCTTTCTTCAGATACCCTAAACCAAAGTACAACCCTATGATCACCAGGGCAACACTGAAGGTGTCGGGCATTATTTTGCGGGAGTACCCGAACCAGACAGAGGTTAACAAAACCATGGTAGCGTTGAAAGCCACTTTTCTACTGATCAGGTCCTGTATCAGTTTGTAGAAGAAGAATATGCCTGCCGTTGAAATAATCAGATTGATTAAGCGGCCGTACCAATGGGCGTAACCAAAGATGATGGAAACCAGGTAGATGAGGAAATTCAGGAAAGGAAACTCTGAGCCGAGTATGCCTGACTTCTCACCGGCCATATCTATTTTCGGGTAGAGCATATGAAGGCCACCTTCCACAAAATTTCTGGAGATCATGGCAGTTTGGGCCTGCCGCCAGCTATGGCCCATCTCCAAAGGGGCATTGGTTATACCCACTAACCGGATCAGGAAAAAGAATACCAGCCAGAATCTCACATCAGTCAATGTATTCTTAATCAGATTCTTATTCATAATAATAAACTAATCACTCAATCATCAAATCTCCAAATCATCAAATCATCAAATCACCGGGCGATCTTCATAAAGTCAACATCCAGCGGTTTATTCTGCATGAAATCGTAGAGGGTCATTTTCCTGAGTTCGAAGTAGCTGCGCCAGCAATTACGCAGGGCGGAAATATATCCCAGCTGCGCATTGTCTGTTTCCGACTGGGCAATGTTCAGGTTGGTGATCTCGATTTTACCGATGAGGTATCTTTGTTTAGTGACGAAGTACCTTTTTTGCGACACGGTATCGGCTTTGGCGGCCAGTCGAAGCTGGTTTTGCTGCATATTGAACTGCATGACCTTCAGGTATATATCCTGTTCGAACTGGATTTTCTGTTGTTCGATAGTGGTTTTCACCAGTTCTTCATTCGATTCGGCCATTTTTATTTTACCCCGGGCGAGGCCCCAGTCGAGGATGGGGATCTGGATTCCAAAGGAAACGACCTGGCCTTCCAGCGGATTTTTATACGCATCCTCCATTTTAGAAGCATTCTGGGTAAGTCCGTATTCGGCATAAAGGTTGGCGTTGAAGCGGTTTTCGAGCCGGGCGCGGTGGACCTCACTGGCTGCCTCGAGTAGGTTCCGTTCAAAACCAAACATATCGGAACGGTTGGTTTTGGCTTCACCCAGGGCTTTCTGAACATCTACCTGAAGATCCCTGATGCCATCCGGCAGTAACAGTTCAAACCGGAGATTATCGGGCAGACGGAGAAAGGATTTCAGGTTGGATAGGTTCATCTGGTAGTTCAGCTGGGCATTTTCAACATCAGCCCTGGCATTCAGAAAACTCAACTCAAGCTGAAGCAGCTCATTTTCAGCTATTTTACCAAGGTTATACCGGCCCTGGGCAATTTTATACAGGGTATCGTAATTGGCCAGGTTGATAGTGGCAATCTTTATAGAAAGCTGTGCCTGCAACAGGTCGAAAAAATCGTTGATGGCCGTTATATTGATCTGTTCAACATCTTCCAGGTATTTCCTTTTAGCCTCTTCGTATTTTACGGGCTGTATCTTATTATCCCAGCGGTAAGGGTTGTATGCGAGGATTGGCTGGCTGAAGCCGATGGTTACCGGATTGGACAGATAGGTAGAAACTGTTGAATCGGAGATATTATCGAGTCGTTCGAGTCCTGATTTCACAAAGATCTGGCCGCCGGTAAAACCGATGATTTTGTTCAGCGACATCTCGGCCGAATAGTCGACCACCCGGTTTTCGACAAAGATGTCTTTTCCCAGGGTGGTGGTTATTTTGTTGAAAGACCTGCGGAGAGAGGGCAGGGTGGTGTTCAATTTCAGCATAGGGAAGTACTGGGTTCTGAATGTCCTGAATTCCCAGTAGCTGGCCCTGAAGCGGTGTTTGGCGGCCATGGCGTCGCGACTTTGTTCCTGGGCGAGGGACAAGACATCATGAAGGGTGAATTTCCTTTGATTTTCCTGGGATCTGAGCGGAGAGATGAAACAGGAAAGCAGGATTATCAGGGCAGTTGAAGCGAGGAGCGACTTTCTCATTGAAAAAGGGGAAATAGGGTGCTTATTCATATCTCAGGGATTCAACGGGGTCGGCTGACGCTGCCCGTTTGGCCGGCATATAGCCAAAGAGTATGCCTACAGAGGCGGCTACTCCAAAGGACAGGACAATGGAGAAAAGCGAGACGATTGTAAGAATGCCGGTGATCTGCATGATCCCTTTTGACAGGGTGATACCGAGGATAATGCCGATGATCCCCCCGGTAAGGCTGATCAGGGTTGCTTCCATTAAGAACTGCACCACCACATCTTTACGGGTTGCGCCCATAGCCATCCTGATTCCAATCTCTTTGGTACGCTCCATCACGCTGGCCAGCATGATATTCATGATGCCAATGCCTCCCACCAGCAGCGAAATTCCTGCAATGACCCCCAGAACGATATTGAAAATTTCTTTGGTCCGTTGTTCCTGTTTCAGCAATAATTCCGGCACCTTGATCTCAAAATCCTCTACCCCTGAATGCCTTCTCAGTATCATCTTTTTGATCAGGTCTGTCGTAGGGCCGATCATCTCACTTTCCTTCACCTGGACCGTAATTTTATCCAGTTCGTTCATATTGCTGGCTTCTTCACCTCCTGAAGAAAACGAGAAGGAATAACCGTCACCAATAAAAGTATCTTCTCCTCCCAGGTCATCCGGGTTAATGGTCGACCTGTTCTGAAAACGAAGCAGAAGGGTTTGGATAGGGGCAAAGATTGTGTTGTTATAATCGTTGATGTCCAGGTTTTCGGTGGCATTACTGGTGATATCCCTGTTATCCAGCACACCGATGACCTCCAGCCATACATGGCCGCATTTAATATGCTGACCTACAGGGTTTTCCTGTTTAAACAGCTTTGTTTTTACCATAGGACCTATCAGGCACACCGCTTTGCCCAATTCCAGGTGTTCCCTGGTGAACATTTGACCTTTCTGTATACCGAGGCCGAACATGTCGAAGAAATCGGGGGTAACACCGGTTAGTTTGGCGGGGCTTCTCACTCCGTCTTTTATCGTGAAAGTCTCGAAATTCACCTCGGGACTGACCTTTCTGACCGTCGGGATAAGATTTTTTATGCTTTCGGCATCTTTCAGGGTAAGCCCGGGTGAAAATTTTTCATTGTCTTTTTTACCCTCGCTCTGCTGATCGGTGCTGTTTTTATCCTGGCTGCTGCTGTTTTTTTTGTTCTGTAATTTGGGTTTGACGATGATGTTGTTAACGCCTACCAGTTTGATCTGGTCGAGGATCTCCTTTTTGGCCCCGCTACCGATGGCCATCATCGAGATGACGGCAGCCACACCAAAGATGATCCCGAGGGCAGTAAGAAGTGACCTGGATTTATTCAGAAATACGGCCTCTATGGCTATATTTAATGTATATATGTACCGTTTCACTTACCCTTCTTTTTCGGTAAATGCTCAATTCTAAGCCCCTGGGGCTTTTCGGGGACTGTGAGGAGGACAACATCGTTTTCCAGCAATCCTTCTTTTATAATGATTTCATTTTCATTACTTTGGCCTATCAGAACCTCCTGCTTAACGATCCTCCGGCCGTCTTCCTTGTAAACAAAGGTCAGGCTGTCATCATTTTGAATGGCTTCGAGCGGGACAAAGAGAACTTTTGGTATTATGGCAGTAACGATGGAGTTTTTTGTTGTCATGGCCGGCCGGAGAATAGAATCAAATTCATTCACCCTGATCTTCACTTCAAACACCTTGGCATTGGTATTCCTCATCTGCTCCCCGATATTGGCCACTTCGGTGATCACACCGGTATATTTTTTATCCGGGAAGGCATCTACTCCTATTTCCACTTTTTGACCGACTTTGATCTTGCTGATATCAATCTCGTTTACGTATGTCTTTGATATCATGGATGTTAAGTCAGGCAGGGTTGCCACCACATTATCCCAGGCACTGAGGGTTGAACCAATTCCCTGTTTGCCCCCGTCCCAGCTTCTTTTGTAGATCACCATACCCGTCTTTGGTGCATTAACGGTGAATTCCTTTACTACTTCATTGAGGTCATCGTAATTTCGCTGCACCTGCTGGAGGGAAGCCGACACCTCGGCCATATTGGCCTTTGCCTTTTCGAGCTTTAACTTATAGTTTTTCTGCGCCTGTTCGTAGTTGCGTTCCTGTTTTTCCATCTCAATGGTCACCTGGCGTATGGTAGCAGGTGGTTCATATTTCGATTGTTCCAGGGTAAGTTTGGCTTCTTCCATGGCATATTTCAGGTTGATCAGCTCATCCCTGGCATTGCGGAGTTCGAGAGAGGTATCGAGTTTGGTCTTTAGAAACTGGGATTGAAGCTTCTCCAGCTCAGTCTGCCTGTCTTTCAGCTTATTGCTGATCTCGGTACGGTCGAGGGTTGCCACAAACTGACCTGAATCCACTACTGTCCCTTCAGGGATCAGGTTTTCAATTTTTACCTGCCAGATGTTCACCCTTCTTAACCCGGAAGGGCCATAGATCTTTTCAGAGCTTTTTGCTTCCAGTTCACCGGTGGTGGTCACAGAAATTTTAAAATCGCCTGATTTGACCTTAGCCGTTATCGCCTTTTTATCGCCTGAATTAAAGCCTTTTAACCACCAGATCAGGACGATCAGTATCACCCCGCCAGCGATATAAATAAGTAATCTCTTTTTCTTCATCATAAGAACTTATTTTAAAAGATGGCAGAGGCTGTCTTCCGGCTTTGCAGGCAAACTGAACAGGTGGTAAAAAGGTTATTTCAGCAGTTCAGCCACGATGATCTTTTCGGTAACTCCTTCTGCTTCAGCCTTATAGTTACGTACTATCCTGTGCCGGAGTATAGCTTCTGCAACAAATCTGACGTCTTCAATATCGGGAGAATATTTCCCGTTGAGGGCTGCATGGCATTTTGCGCCGATAACCAGGTACTGGGATGCCCTTGGGCCTGCTCCCCAGGTGAGGTAGAGGTTCGACCAGGGGTGAGCCTTAGGCGTGTTGGGCCGGGTCAGGGTCGACAGGTTGACGGCGTATTGATATACGTTATCAGGTACGGGGATCTTACGGATCAGGGTCTGGAAATACCTGATCTCTTCCTTGTCGAGGATGATATTGATATCGGTCAGAATGTCCTGTGTAGTGCTTTTCACAATATCGATCTCTTCGTTAAATGAAGGATAATCGAGCCAGATGTTGAACATGAAACGGTCGAGCTGGGCTTCGGGCAGGGGGTATGTCCCTTCCTGCTCGATGGGGTTTTGGGTGGCCAGTACAAAAAAAGGCTCATCAAGCTTATAAGAAACGCCGGAAACGGTCACCGCCTTTTCCTGCATGGCTTCCAGCAGGGCCGACTGGGTTTTGGGAGGGGTTCTGTTGATTTCGTCTGCCAGGATGATGTTGGCAAAAATAGGTCCTTTCACAAATTTGAACTTCCTGTTTTCATCCAGGATCTCGGTGCCCAGGATATCGGATGGCATCAGGTCGGGAGTAAACTGGATACGGTTGTAGGTTAGTCCGAGGGCCTTAGATATTGTATTGATCAGCAAGGTTTTGGCCAACCCCGGCACCCCCACCAGCAAACCATGGCCCCGGCTGAAAATATTGATTAAAACCATCTTCACTACTTCATCCTGACCGACGATCACTTTCGCGATCTCTTTCTTCAGCTTGCTGTATTTTTCACCTAGTGCCTCAAAGGCCTGTACGTCAGATTGATATTGCATATATATTTATTTAATTCATTAAATTAGTTATTCGGTCCAGTGATGCGTGTAAGGGCATTTCTTATAGTCATCAATTATGCTCACATAAGTCTTTTGCAGCTTATCACTGATCCATTTGTCGACGGTTCTTGTGTTTTTATCTTCCAATGCCCATTGTTGTATCCTGTCGTAATCCTGTTTGAGATTGGCCCTGTGGGGAGAGGTTCGTGATTTCAGGAAGACAAGCCGGTAAGCCTGTTTTCCTTCTTCCGTTTTCATCAATAATGGCTGGGAGACCTCACCTACATTCATTTTATCAAGGGCAAAAGATATAGCAGGATCAACCTGGTCCATCTCAAATCTGGTGGTTCCTGTTTCCGAATTGAGGGTAATACCTCCATTGGTTTTTGTAGGATCGTCACTATATTCCTGGGCGGCTTTCTCGAAAGTAATAGAATCCTTTTTTATCAGGTTAACCACCTTTTCCAGTATTTGTTTGGCTTTCACCAGGTCTTCGGGGGAAACTTTCGGTTGAAGGAGGATATGACGGACATTGATGTAATCTCCTTTTCTTTCGATGAGCTGGATGATATGGAATCCTGCCTTGGTTTCCAGGATATCGGAAACCTGGTCTTTTTTCAGGTTGAAGGCAATGGCTTCAAATTCGGGATATAGCTCACCACGGCCTACAAAACCCAGCTCCCCTCCTTTTTTGGCTGAACCCGGGTCTTCTGAATAAAGGATGGCCAGGGTTGCAAAATCTTCGCCCTTTAAGATTCGCTCTCTCAGGGCATTAAGCTTTTCTTTCACCCTTACTTTTTCTTCAACGCTTACGGGCGGGTTTTTAATGATCTGGCCGATCTCAACTTCTGCATTGAGCAAGGGTATGCTATCGGCAGGTATTTTATTGAAATAGGACTTCACTTCCGAAGGGGTCACCTTAATATCTTTTGTAATGGTATATTGAACCTGTTCGATCTTTTTCTGTTCCCTTACAATTTCCCTGAATTCTTCTTTAAATTCAATCACAGGTTTCTTATAGAATTCCACGAACTTTTCTTCAGAACCAAACTGGGCAATGTAATACCTGAGCTTACGGTTCAGTTCAGTTTCAACCTGTTCATCGGTAACCTTCACACTATCGAGTTCGGCTTGGTTAAGCATAAGTTTCTGAAAAAGAAGGCTTTCGAGGATTTTACACCGGACATCACCAACGTTAGCGATATTACCCTGGGCCTTGTACTGGAGATATTGGTTTTCGATATCTGATTCCAGAATAGCATAACTGGCCACCACTGCCACGACCTGGTCGATAATTTTACCTTTCGGGAGCTGGGAAAAGGAAGGATGAACAGAAAAGAGGAAAAGAAAGGCCAGGACAAGGCTTTTAGGAAGAGACATTATTGCAGGGGGGTTATTATTCATTCCGGATAACTTTAAATTCAGTCAAAAATTGCCCTGGGTCTTTTTAGAAAGTTTCAAAATCCTTGTTCTTCAGTGCCTGGTTATACACATCATTTTCCATATCATTCACCAGTTTCGTCTTTCTTTTGTTGATAAGGATATTTTTAATATTATCCATTTCAAGGCTTAGGGGAGATAATCCTTCTTTTATCTTAAATTCCACAATATTAATAAGATATGTGAAACTATCATCCGAAAATTCGATCATTCTGTGGTTTTGCAGGTAATCTTCCTGGTCGTATGTTTTTATCGGTATTTCTTTTAGAAGATCATTAAAAAACAGCCATGATTTATCATCCAGGTATGAGTTGACTGCATTAGCGGCAGCCAGCTGGGTCAGTTTTTGCCTGTCGGCCGGTTTATCGGACCTCAGCAGGCTTTTTATTTTCTGGATGGATGGATCCTTCACCTTCAGTTTTACATAAAGGACCCTCACAATGTTATCTTTCAGCTCGAAGTTACCCTGGTTTTGGTTATAATAATCTTCGATCTGTTTTTGGGTAACCACCGTGTCCAGTTTTTCCTTGATCAGCCTGGATTCGTATCTGTAGACGATCAACGAATTGCGATATTCTTCCAGTTCTTTGGCAAAGTCCTTCTGGTTGCGGTTGAGGTTATTTTCGGCCTGGTATACCACCAGTTTTTGCCGTATCCAGTTTTGGATAAAGTTTTTAACGATATCAATACTGTCTTTGGAAGGCGTACCGGGCAGAACCACACCGGCCAGGTCACTTTCATATAGAAATATGTCGTGAACCCTGGCCAGGGGGTGCTCCGAGCCGGATCTTTTTCCTTTCTGGCAGGAGACCAGTAAGAAAAAAGCCGCCAGAAAGAACAGCAAATAAACCTTCATTATTTGAGTGTGGATAATACGTCTTTATCGACCTTCACCGGGTATTTGTCCCTGAGTTCTTTGATCCAGGCTTTTTCCAGGTAATTCTGATAGTCGGCAGTAACCAGTCCGCGGGCTTCATTCAGGCTCTTTGGCTCGGGAGCAACTTTTTGATGCACTACGATAAAGAACCAGGAACCTTCTGCATTTTTAACCGGGTAAATACCTTTTTCCCAGGGAGTGTCATCCACCCATTTATTATCGCCTTTTGAATATTTGCTGGTCTCGATTTTAAAAGGATTTTTAGGATCTTTTTCAATCTTCTTCATGATATAAGCCGTATCCCATTCATTCTTTTTCACTTGTTTCTCAGCGTATTTAAAGGCTTTTTCTATTATTTTCTGGTCTTTGCCCTTAACCACTGACACCATCACCCTGTCACCCCACATATAGCTGGATTTGTTTTTGTTATAGAAATTCTCCAGTCCGGTGGTGTCTTTTACGGCTTTCGACCATACCTTTTTGTCGGTGAGATCAAAAAGAAGGATGCCATCCCTGTATTCTTTCATCAGGCTTTTAAATTCGGGGAATTCAGATT
>JAPLDE010000265.1:12049-23845 GCA_026391855.1 Bacteroidota bacterium
TTCAGATTCAAGCTTGGCATCTTTAAAGGCGATGCAGGTTTCCTCCACGTATTTTTTATACATAGTGGCCATGTAGATACTGAAATCTTCAGGGGCCTGGCTTTTTTGTGATTTTTCTATGTATTTGGCAAAGTCAGCGATGGTGAAATTCTTTGAACCCAGGGAGAACAGGGTACCCTGGACTTTTTCGGTTTTAGATGCTTTCCAGGCAGCGGTAAAGAGGGTTGAATCGAGGGCAGGAAGCATCAGGTTTCTTACAGCAGGGAATTCCTTGTAACCATATTGCTTCCTGATCTTCTCCACTACTGCTTCTTTACTGAGCTGGGAGCGGGAATCGCGGCTGACCTTCTGCTTGATGTCGGCTTTAGAGTCCTCGAAGGTCCCGATATCCTTTCTGTCGAGCAGTTTGATAATATGCCATCCGAAAGGAGTTGTGATCGGGGCAGCGTATTCACCGATCTTCTGAAGCTTTGAAACGGCAAGGATGAACTCCGGAACCATGCGGTTTACTCCGAACCAGGGCAATATCCCGCCTTTGGCTGCGGTTCCCTTATCTTCTGAATACACACGGGCAATCGTATCCCATTCAGCTCCCGATTTGATCTTGTTATAGGCTTCGAATATCTTATCCTTAGCGGCGGCAGAGTCTTTGGCATTGGTTTTCTGCTGCAGGGAGGCAAAGATATGGGCAACCCTTACCCTGCCCATGGCCTTCTTAACATCAGTCACCTTGATGAGATGATAGCCATATTCTGTCCTGACCGGGAGGGATACTTCGCCCAATTTGGTCGTATAGGCTGCATTTTCAAAGGGGTAGACCATATCAAACACAGTAAAATAGCCCAGGTCACCTCCATTACCTTTAATAAAAGGCCGGTTTTGTGAGGCTTCCCGGTCTTTGGCCGAGAGGTCATCGGAATATTCTTTAGCCAGGGATTCAAAGCTCTCCCCTTTCAGTATTCGTTTTCTCAGGTCAGAAACCTTGGTATAGGCTGCCAAGGTATCTTTTGGTGAGGCGCCTACCTCGCATTTGACCAGGATGTGGCTTGCCCTGACATCTTTCTGCATCCGGTCATAAGCTTCCTTAATGAGTTTTTCATCCACCTCCTCATCAACCAGGTACTTCTGGGCCAGTTGTTTACGGTAGCCTGAAAGCTCGGTAACGAAACTGCTTATGGTATCCATTCCGAGGACTTCGGCTTCTTTTACCTTGAGCTTGAAGTTGATAAAGAGTTCGACATATTCGTCCAGTGATTTTTTATCGATGACCTCACCTTTTACATTGTTTTTCTGGTAAATGTTAAGGAATTCAGATTTGGTCACATTGTCACCGGCAATAGTCATTAACACCGGGTCTGAATTGTTCTGGGCGAGAACAGAAAGTGAGAAACTGAGTAGGAAGATTCCCAAAAAAGCCCGTAATCCGTTCTTTTTCATATGGTTATATTAATTTAAAAAATTGGGTACAAAATTAATGATTATCTGCTATAGTTTGGAGCCTCGCGGGTGATCGTGATATCGTGAGGATGACTCTCCACCACGCCGGCCGGGGTTATTTTAATAAATTTAGCCTGCTGAAGTTCGGTGATATTGCATGACCCGGTATAACCCATTCCGGCTCTCAGTCCGCCATTGAGCTGATGGATCACTTCCGACAGTGTACCTTTGAAAGGGACTCTTCCAACAATACCTTCGGGTACCAGTTTCCCTTCATCAAGGATGTCATCCTGGAAATAC
Organism: Bacteroidota bacterium; assembly: GCA_026391855.1. Lineage (GTDB taxonomy): Bacteria > Bacteroidota > Bacteroidia > Bacteroidales > CAIXZF01 > JAKLIX01. The sequence goes on from JAPLDE010000265.1 coordinate 13,787, forward strand.
CGGTCTTTGGAACCTTTCTGCATGGCTTCAACAGAGCCCATTCCACGATAGGTTTTAAATTTTCTTCCTTCAAAAATAATGGTTTCACCCGGGCTTTCGTCAACCCCGGCAAAAAGGGAGCCTGCCATGATGGAGTATGCCCCTGCAGCCAGCGCTTTCACGATATCCCCGGTATACCTGATACCGCCATCGGCTATCAGGGGTATGCCCGAACCCTTGATGGCATTGGCTACCTCGAAGATAGCGGTGAGCTGGGGGATACCGATACCGGCAACCACCCTCGTGGTACAAATGGAACCGGGACCAATACCCACTTTTAGCCCGTCGGCCCCGGCTTTTATCAGGTCGCGGGCCGCTTCTGCAGTGGCTATGTTCCCTATTACCAGATCGACCTGAGGAAATTTCTTCTTTATCCTCATAGCCATGTCGATGACGTTTTTGGAATGGCCATGAGCCGTATCCACCACAATGGCATCCACCTCCATCCGTATGAGTTCACTGGCCCTTTCCATGGTGTCAGCCGCCGTACCAACTGCTGCCGCTACCCTTAACCTTCCTCTGCTGTCCTTACAGGCATTTGGCCTGGCTTTGATCTTTATAATATCCTTGTAAGTGATCAGGCCGATCAATTTGTTTTTTCCGTCAACAACAGGTAGCTTCTCAATCTTATATTCCTGTAGAATTTCTGCAGCCTTCTCAAAATCAGTGAATTCATTCGTCGTTATTACCTTCTCTGTCATCACTTCCCTGATAGGCCGGTCCTGGTTTCTTTCGAAACGAAGGTCACGGTTGGTTACGATGCCAACCAGCTGTTTCCTGGAATTGATCACGGGTATGCCGCCGATCTTATGATCGGGTCCAGTATCATCCCGTTTTCAGCTCTTTTAACCTTTCTCACTTCGTTAGCCTGGTCATCGATCGACATATTTTTGTGGAGCACCCCTATTCCTCCTTCCTGTGCCATGGCAATGGCCATCACCGATTCAGTAACCGTATCCATTGCGGCTGAAACAATTGGGATATTCAGGCGGATGTTTTTTGAGAACAGGGTAGAGGTATCAACATCTTTGGGAATGACCTCCGAATAGGAAGGGATCAGGAGGACATCGTCGTAGGTGAGGCCGTTGCCTGTGAATTTGTCCTCATATGCTGAAGTGAGAATTCTGTCCATTTTATTAAAAGTTTCGCAAAATAACGGAAAAATATTGTATTAACAGCCAATTGTCTCAATATGGGCAAATAAAAAACCCCGGATGGGTCAGGTAACCTCGATCCGGGGTATAAGATTTTGTAATACAGCTATTTAATAACGGTAACCGTGCTTCTTTTCTCGAACTTCTGTCCGGTGGATGTACGGAACCTGACATGGTAGATAAACACACCGACAGGAACATAATCGCCTTTGTATGTACCGTTCCAACCTTCATTAGGATCTCTGGTCTCAAAAACCAGCTCACCCCAGCGGTTATAGATCTGGAAAAGGTAATCACTCTTATCGGCAAAAATGCTTACCGGTTTGAAGATGCTATTGTATCCTTTCGGAGAAAAGGCATTGGGGATATAGATCATGGAGCTTTGCACGTCATTAGCCCTGTTTGAATAGCTGGTGTCATTAAAATCCGGGATACCAATGGCTTGCAGGGCTTCAATATAGTATCTGAACTTTCCCTGGGTGTTGAAATACATGGAAACGTCATCGGAATAATGCAGGGTTCCAAAAGGTACGGTAACAATGGGTATGGGGTCGGACAACCCGTCTATTCCCCGGTAAATATTATAGCCTCTCACCATAGTCCAGGTCCATCCTTCGTAATCGTTCCATTCAAGCAGGTTGGTAAAGTCTTCCAACGCTCCGACAGCCAGCAGTATAGTCCTGGTGGTATCTGAATGCAATACCTCCAATCCACAGCTATCTACCACATTAATCGTATAATAATAGCTCTGGCTGAGCGGATTTACTTCACTGTCAATAAATTCCATGTCAGGGGTTCCGTTGGGTTGAAGGGTTCCAACCAGTTCAAAGGGGCCTGCCTTTTCGGTCGCCCGGAGGATGCGGTATTCGGTTACATAGGCCGAAGTATCTACGAACATCTCCATTTTAATTTTGTTATTGGTTTCCACGGAAGCATAACGGAGATAGATAAACTGCGGTTGTTTGGGTTTGACAGCCAGGATACAAACCCTGCAGGAGGTGGAAGTAATGGTGTTGGTAGTGTTAAAGGCCTGCACATAATAGCAGTAATAGGAGTCCTTGGTAAAGTTTTCATGGACGAAGGTGGTGGGGACAGGCTGACCTAGACCGCCGGGCAGCACCAGGCCAAGCAGGTAAGACGTACCTCCGTTCTCGGTGGCAAACACCTTGTAACCGGCTAAGGTATCTTTCATGTTCGGATAGGGGTTCCAGGATAAAGAAATCTTACTGGCACAGGGGTCCATACCGGCAATTCTCAGTGTTATTGTGTTATGGACGTCAGGAATGCTCATCGCACTTGGGTTTCCGCAACTATCCACTGCTGCTATAACATAACTTTTAGGTGCATCACAACCATTACCCGGTGAAAGTTTATCCAGGAAATAGGTTTGGTTGGTTCCCCAGATGGTATCAAGATAGATCCAGTTGCCGTTGTCACTGTAAAAGATGACATATCCCGCGGTTTGAGGGCCGTTGGGGAACCAGCTGATGTGTACAAAACCGGTCACGGAGTCAACGGAAACGCTGTCAATTCTTGGGACAGGAGGCGGAATATCATCCCAGTAATGGGCTCCGGAAATGTTGGAAACACTTCTGCAACCGCTTATATCGGGTACTTCGATACGGTAACGGACCGTGTCGTTACACAAAGAAAGACTGTCAAATGCACTTAAGATGCTGCTCTGGAAAATCGTTTGCCAGGCCGGGTGTTGGCGTACCACATCAAACTGGGTACCGGTAGTGGGTAAAGCAGGAGTATGGATTTCATTCCAGGCGAGGCTGGAACGTTCCTGGTTGATGGTCGATATATCGAGATGCATTGATTTTAACGTATCGGAAGGATCGGAGAAAAAGTAGCCATCACAGTCGATACGGTTGATCATGTAAACAAACTGGGAATTCTGATTGGCGTTGATCGCATTGATATTCTTAACCAGAATGTTTGGCAGGTTGATACTGTCGACCAAACCGAAAGGACCGGCCGGACCTGTCGCCGAATAGATCAGGTAAGCGCTGAAGAAGTCGGTATTGGCGCCGGAGGGTGGAAGGAAGTTAATGGTAACGCTTCCGTCTTGTTCCACGGAAATGCAACGAAGATCGGGTGGAGTGGCTGTTTGGAACAGGGCAGAGTCGATGTTTGAAACCGATTCACATCCGCTGGAGTCGGCAATGGTGATCTTGAATTTGATATATCCGCATCCTGTGACGGCATGGTCATTCATATGGCCCTGGGTAGAGTCGATCGCTACCCAGCCGTTGTTTTCGAGCCGGTGAATGACGAACATGCCTGTTGAACTCGGTAACAGCGGGTTACGGGGAGCATTCCAGATGTTGTGTGCGATACCTGCTCCTGCCGGGTTGGACGACGACAAATGGATAGTGTGTAAAGTATCGGAGTTATTGGAGTAGAAATGACCATAACAGCCCGAGCGGGTTTGCAGATAATAATAATATATGGTGTCATTGGCATGGGCGGTAAGGTCTGTATAGTTGGTTGAGTTCATGGTATAACTGTTGTCAACCTTCATGCTGTCGATCAGCGTGAAAGGCCCGTTGGCGTTTTTCGACCGGAAAAGGAGGTAGGCGTTCCAGGTATTGGGTATGACAGTGGTATCCGGCGGTATCCATTGCAGTTTAACAGATCCGCCGGGTTCCACAGTTATACATCGGAGCTCCGGCGCCACCATGACCGCATTTTTCACCATAATTGTAATGGTGGTCCATCGTATAGCGGGCGCCGGACAATAGTCGTCCGACGTTCGGATCACGAAGTTATAGGTGTTGGTGAGCCCTCCGCATCCCATTTCCGTCGCCAGGTGAGAACAATCAGTGTGCCATCGGAACTGGGTGTTTAGTGCCCAGACCCCTATGGCCGGCAAAGGAGAGGGATTGGCCGTATCACCCCAGAAAAGCTGTGCACAGGGTGGATTCAGGCAGCCAATGGTCGTACTGATCCCGCCTGCTCCCAATTCCAGGCCTGTCGCGGTGACTTTGATGGTTTGGGCATTAAAGGTGTCGTTGAGCAGCTCCCCGTCATAGGCCCACATACTATAACTGACATAGGCCCCGGCAAAAACAGTATCAAAATAATTGCTCAATGTATCGCCGTTGGGGTATGGGATGATTACAAGAGGTGGGTGATTGTCCCCTTGGCAGGCTAAAAGAACAACCTGGATATCGCGATAGATCTCGGCCACTTTTACCCCGCACCTGTAAGCAGTAACTTTATTTACAGTAACAAAAGCTCCGGATGTAAATGAAGTATAAGATACTTCTCCGGTAAAATGATTGATCACTGCTGCCACATTATTTGGATTCTGGGCCGGTCCCGGAAGGGGTGAACTCCAGGAATAACCTGAGACATAACTACCGGAAAGAATGGGTGCATTTATATCGGTCCAGGGTTGGGCCCAGTCGTAAACCAGTGAATCCAGCTCAGCATCCCAGGCATTGGGGTTATAACTAAAGGGATATCCGACACAGATAATGGTGGAAGGGCGTTCTGAGAATTGGGGTGAATTATCCCAGCAATTTGCGTAGCCGGGGGCCATAGGATAAGGAAACATAATGGCTCTCAGGCACCAGTCCATGCTTGTTGTTCCGTTAATATTGGCACACGGATTCCGCGCATTCCCGGTCCAGTAAAACGTCCAGCCACTGGCAGGAGGAGGACCGGCCGGAAGGTTTATTGGGGCGGACTGATAGATCCACTCCCTGCAACCACCCTGGTTAGGCTGAGTAACAGAGGCGCAGGTGATATGGGGAAAACCCGGATTATCATAACATACCGGCGAAATGTCGTTGGTGTCAAGAAAATTCAGTGTGATACTGGTCAACCCGGGAATATCTGTATTCAGGAGTTCAGTGGTATAACTGAAACTCGCATAAGAGCTACACTCCTGGTAAGCCCTCATGTGAAAAACATACTTCCCGTTCGACTGGCATACCCACCAGATTTCTCCCCCCATATAGTGAGAGGCTTTTAACTGGGGAGTCAGTAATAATAGAAGAACGACTGCGGATAAAATTTTTCTGATCATGGGGTTGGGAATATTTTTTTCTGATTCTTGTATCCTGAAATTCATTATAAAGATATAACTATCCTTTGATGCCTGCCACCCATTATTTTATCAGGTTAACTTGTCCTGTCAGTTTATGGGATTTGCCATTGGCGTCAATAAAGGTGATCTGATAGACATAGGTTCCCATTTCCACCGGTGTACCTTTGGCAGTACCATCCCAGCCCTTGTTGATATCATCGGATTCAAACAGTATCTGCCCGGTCCGGCTGACAATCCGCATGTGGAAATCATAAATATCCTGGCCGGATGCCCTGAAATCGTCATTCTTCCCGTCATTATTAGGTGTAAAGGCATTCGGGATATAGATCAGCTTACAGTCGACAACGGTGACCTTAACACTGGAAACAACAGGGGTTCCGGTATGATCAGTCACGGTGATGGTGTATGTTGTTGTAAAGGTAGGGTTAACAGAAATGGAGGGAGTGTTTTCACCGGTACTCCAGGTATAAGTTGTTCCGCCTTCAGCCCATAGGGTAGCTGTCTCACCTTTGCAAAGATTCTGGTCCTCAATAACATTAATGGTGTTTTTAGGCGTCATCCCGAAAGTGGAAGTGCCGGGAGAACTGTTTCCATCCCTGGAAGAAGAATGAGTGGAACCATTGGCAACAGGTTTTGGAGGAGCGAGAGGAGGGAAAGAGGGGACGTCCGTTTTTTCAGCCAGGGTAATGGAGGGTATGCCTGAAGAGGGTGTGTCAATTTGCCGGATATTGGTGCGCATCATAGCGTGAGGGGTCAGGGCCGGTGATAGCTGGCCGGTAAAATTGGATTTAGGTTCATTGGCCCTGGTTTCGTTCTTCAGGGTAACCGATGCAGCAGTACTTTGTTGTCCGGATTGAGATACCGGGCTTGCTTTTTCCTGCATCACAGGAGTAGATGGCCGTATCGATATCTCACTGGGTGTTGAATGTTGCTGAGTCAGTGATGGTTTGTTGCCGGTCAGGTGAGTGATCAGCAGAACAGCGCCAACAAGGGCGGTAAGGGATACTGCAGAAAGAACAATATTCCCGGTGCTGAAAAAGGATGCCTTACCAACAGCCTGCAAAGCAGGGCTGTGGGAGATATTCTCCCAGACTCCCGGTGAGGGTTCCGGTTTGTAATCCTCAAAGGCCTTTTTAAATGCTTCTCCTAACTTACTTCTTTCGTTTTCCATTTTCATCAATATTATGTTGAAGCAGACAACTTCTCCTGGTTTAGCAGGAATAGTCTCTTTTGTAACCATTTTCTGGCTTTCAGCAACTGTGTCTTTGAGGTACTGACCGAAATGGCAAGCATATCGGCAATTTCTTTGTGGCTGTACCCTTCAATTTCATAGAAGTTGAAAACCAATCTGTATCCCGGAGGCAGGTCCTGCAAAAGTTTCAGCATTTCTTCCCTGCTCATTTCCCCGACTATGTCGCTGTCGTCTATCACCTGCGATTCTGCCTCTTCGATACTTGTATGGAACTGATATTTCAAATGATTTCTTATTAGGTTAAGGGATGTGTTGATAATGATCCTCCTGATCCAGCCTTCCAGGGAGCCCTCATTACGGAATGAACCAAGGTTGGTAAATACCTTGATAAACCCTTCCTGTAAGGCATCCTCGGCTTCTTCACGGGTATCAAAATACCGGCAACATACACCCAGCATGGTTGAAGCATACCGGTGGTAAAACTGTTTTTGGATATCTTTTTTACCTTCAAGACAACCCTTTATTAATTCGGCTTCTGAAATCATCAGTTCCTATTACGGGGGTTAGACACAATGTTAGCACGCAAAGTTGTCTGATTTTATTCAGTTTTTTCAGGTGCAAAATTCAGTTAAGCTACAGTAATTTATGATTCAGCTATCTTTGTTTCAACCAAAAGACAAAATATTTATAAATTTGTACCGGCTTTACGGGAACATGCTCCATCTCCCGGCCCCTTCTGCCTGAGGAGAAAAAGTCCTGCTAACTTAAACTAATTTTTTTTACACATGATACGAGATGAAAAAGTATTTGATCTGATTGCCCAGGAAAGAGCACGTCAGATGAATAGTATCGTATTGATCGCTTCAGAGAATTTTGTGAGCTATCAGTTTCTGGAAGCCATGGGTTCAGTAATGACCAATAAATATGCAGAAGGCTACCCGGGAAAAAGGTATTATGGTGGATGCCAGATAGTTGACCAGACTGAGCAGTTGGCTATCGACAGGGCCAAAGAATTATTCAACGCCGAATGGGCTAACGTACAGCCTCACTCAGGAGCCCAGGCAAACATGGCTGTATTAATGGCGGTACTGAAGCCTGGGGATGTTTTTATGGGACTCGACCTGTCGCACGGAGGGCATCTTTCTCATGGTTCACCGGTAAACTCATCCGGTATTCTTTACAGAACAGTTGCTTACAGAGTAGAAGCAGAAACTGGATTGATCAATTATGATAAGATGGAGGAAACAGCCCTTCGTGAGAGACCAAAACTCATCATCGCCGGGGCTTCTGCCTATTCAAGGGATTGGGATTATGCCAGGATGAGAAAGATAGCCGACCAGATCCATGCCATCCTGATGGCCGATATTGCCCATCCTGCCGGTCTTATCGCCAAAGGCCTGCTCAACGACCCGCTGAAACATTGTCACATTGTTACCACTACGACTCATAAGACGTTGCGCGGACCGCGTGGCGGAATGATAATGATAGGAAAGGATTTTGAAAATCCATGGGGACTGAAGACATTGAAGGGCGAAACAAAGATGATGTCGGCACTGCTCGATTCAGCGGTGTTTCCGGGGGTCCAGGGCGGCCCGCTCGAACATGTGATCGCTTCCAAAGCCGTAGCCTTCGGGGAAGCCCTTACAGAAACATACATGAATTATGTCATCCAGGTGAAAAAGAACGCAGCCGTTATGTCCCAGGCCTTTGTAGACAAAGGATACCATGTGATCAGCGGAGGCACCGATAATCACCTGATGCTCATCGATTTACGATCAAAATTCCCGGAAATCACCGGTAAGGTTGTGGAAAATACACTGGTAAAAGCCGATATTACAGTGAACAAGAATATGGTACCTTTCGACAGCCGCTCTCCTTTCCAGACATCCGGCCTGAGGGTAGGAACACCTGCCATCACCACCCGCGGGTTCAAAGAGGACAAAATGCCGGTTATCGTCGATCTCATCGACCAGGTGATCTCTAAGATCGATTCGGAAGAAGTGATCCTGGCGGTGAAGAAAAAGGTGAACGAACTGATGAGGGATTACCCATTGTTTGCCGATTAAGATAAATATCAGAAAATATGATAGTTACATCACGTACAAACCCTCGTCCCTTCCGGCTTGGGGTTCTTTTAACAGCGACCCTGCTATTGCTCATATCTCATTTCCAGGGCCTGGCCCAGGGTTTGACAGCCACTTTTAATTTTAAAGCTCCCAACCAGAAAGTCTTCCTGGCTTCCTATTACGGAGAGAAAATGGCCCTGATCGATTCAGGCGTAACATCCAAAGAAGGTCAGATCACTTTCTTTTTCAACGCCAAACGACAGGTGGGCATGTACAGGGTATTGATGAACAGGCAGCAATTCGTCGATTTCATTTATAACAGGGAAGAAATCAATATCACCCACGATTTCGATAAAGAAGATGCCAAACCCATTGTGAATAAGTCGAAAGAGAATAAGATACTGTATGAATTCCTTGGGAATGAGAATATGTATAAGAAGAAGATGGGTGTCCTTTCCCTGGTTGGCCAGCAATATCCTGAGAAAGATGCCTATTATACAAGAACTGAAAAGGAATATGCTGATCTCTTGCAACAAAGAAACAAGTACTTAAAAGGATTGCTGGAGGCAAACAAAGGAACGTTTGCAGCCCGCGTGCTTGCCCTTTACCAGGACCCGTCCATTCCCTGGTCGCTACCGATGGAAACTTCAAAGAAATACCTGAGGGAGCATTATTTTGATAATTATACGCTGACAGACACCCTGCTGATCCGGACCAACCTGCTGACAAACAAGGCTATAGACTACTTGTCGTTATATACTTCCCAAAACATGGGCCAACTGGATGCCGAAAAGGGTTTTATTGAAGGTGTGGATGTGCTGATGAAAACACTGGAAGGTTCTAAGGTTCATGACTTTATGCTGAGCTACCTGGTCGGTGGATTTGAAAAGTACAAGATGGAAACGGTGCTTACCCATTTGTATGAGAAATATATTACGGAAGAAAGCTGTAACGACGGGGTGAAGAAGGAGGATGTGATCAGGCGGCTGAAAGCCTATGAACAACTGTCTGTCGGTAAGACGGCTCCCGATTTTCTGCTCAGGGATGTTAATGGAAATGAAGTGAAGATTGCTTCCATCCAGAAGGATTATTTTTTAATGGTTTTCTGGGCCAGCTGGTGTCCGCATTGCCACGACCTGCTCAGTCACCTTCCTGAACTAAAGGCAAGTTTTGAATCGGGGAAGGTAGCCGTGATCACCGCTTCGCTGGATACAAGCCGAACCGCCTGGACCGATTACCTGACCAAAAACAAGGTCCCCTGGATAAATACCTGTGATACAAAGGGTTGGGATGGAAAGATTATGAAGGATTACAACATCTATGCGACACCCACCATGTTCCTGATCGATAAGCAACGGAAGATCATTGCCAAACCCATCACCTTCATGGACCTCACCGAGGCGTTGAAGCAGGCGGGGATCAAATAGTAACAGTGTACCGGTGATCCGGTGTACCAGTGTACCAGTGTACCAGTGTACCGGTGTACCAGTGTACCGGTGTACCAGTGTACCAGTTAATTAATTTCTTCTGTACCAGTCAAATTCTTCC
>JAPLDE010000265.1:23916-24839 GCA_026391855.1 Bacteroidota bacterium
CTGATTTCAGGAACGACAGGTCAATTTTCCGATCCGATTGTATCAGCGTTTGATGAAATTCCGCTGCATACACTTTCTGACCCTGAAGGTTAAAGATATCTAACACAACATCTTCTCCCAGAAACCCTGCTAATACCATGTTTGCCAGGCATTTACATCTATATTTACAATGTAACAGCGATCCAGTTATCCAGTGTACCAGTGTACCGGTGTACCAGTGTACCGGTGTACCAGTGTACCAGTTAATTAATTTCTTCTGTACCAGTCAAATTCTTCCCTTCCTTCTTCCTTCAATCTTTCCTTCTGCCTTTTGCCTTTTGCCTTCTGCCTTCTACTCCACCTCCTCCACCACAATCTTCTTCACAAGATTCTTCTTCCAACTTCTTACAGAAACCACGTAAGTGCCTGATTTCAGGAACGACAGGTCAATTTTCCGATCCGATTGTATCAGCGTTTGATGAAATTCCGCTGCATACACTTTCTGACCCTGAAGGTTAAAGATACTATATTTACAATGTAACAGCGATCCAGTTATCCAGTGTACCAGTGTACCGGTGTACCGATGTACCAGTTAGTTAATTAACTGATAACCAATTAACTAACACTTGCACACTTTTTTTTTACTGCCTTCCTCACCTCATCCCACGGCCCCTTCTCCTTTCTTCGACTATGCTCAGATCTTCGACATTGCTCAGATGCCGGGAGAAGGGGAGACGTCGACTGCCGACTGCCCACTGCCTGGTAACGAGATCAACAGGACACGATGTATCGTGTCCCTACGACTGCCCACTGCCAACTGCCGACTGCCGACTGCCCACTGCCTACTCCACCACAATCTTCTTCACAAGATTCTTCTTCCAACTTCTTACAGAAACCACGTAAGTGCCTGATTTCAGGAACGACAGGTCAATTTTCCGATCCGA
>JAPLDE010000056.1:0-46880 GCA_026391855.1 Bacteroidota bacterium
TCGAATCCATGAAACCTGTAAGCTCGGTCATGGATACTTTGCCCAGTGCTACCAGCACGGATGCTACCACAATGACACCTCCGGCGGTTGTGGTCTTCCAGTTTAATAATGCTTTCTTCATGATTTTGAATGTTTTAAGTGAATGATTGAGATTATATGATGCAATCGTTCACCCGGTTCAACCAGCCCTGGAGGAACTTCCTCAGCTTGGGCTTCTGGCTTGCCAGGTTACGATAGTATTCGCTTCGCGCATATTTGAAAACCATAGCCGGTGTGGATGTGCTATAGTTGTTAGCTTCTGCCAGTGTCTTTGGTCCAAGGATGCCGTCGGCAGTTATTTTCAGACTTTCCTGTAATATCCGGGTGGCTTTCCTGGAACCGGCATTCACTGCAAAGTCAAAGAACTGCATTGCCAATGTTGCATCCCGGAACTCTTCAATCCGCAATGGTTTGTAAAAGCACTCGATGTAGATTTCAGAGGCATCCTCCGGTGTCATGGCCATGATGTCATGGATATCGACATCCCCATCATGGTCAACATCGCCCAGTGCTCCCAGCTTGGAAAGGAGACGGATGGAGATACCGTAATTGGTAGCTCCGCCTGGATCGTCAATATCATTGACATAGCCTCCTTCATGACGGAGGATCACTTTAATAAACTTCTGAAAGCGTGGTGTTTGCATAGTTTAATCTTTTATTTCATGTGGGAATAATTTTGATTTTAATGGTCACATGGAATATCCATATCGGCTATTCTTTATGTAGGTGGCTTTAGTGGTTGGATATTTCATTTTCAAGAATGGCTATTTTGGTTTCGTGTTCTCCTGACTTGGTTTTGAGTTGCTCCAGCTCATGGTCGTGCATCAATAACCTGGCATTGATGCCGTTATGCCGTTCGGTACAGGTACCGATCATGCCGGCATAAGTCTCCTTGAGCTTCTCCACAATCTCACCCAGGGCATCTACTTTTTTCACAAAGCGTTGCATCCAGAAGGCGATCACTGCCAGCATGATGGGGGTAACGAACTCGAAAAAATCTCTGGCTAATGCTTCTCTCATCAGAATCCGGGTGTTTGAAGGGTGAAACTTAAAAGAGGGTATAAGGCAGAAAATTGAAGGCATAAGTGAAGTTTTAAGTAAAAAGTAATTTGTTTATGCTTCATATACAGCCTGTTACTGATTTCACTTTTCCCTTTTAACTTCACTTCAGTTTTATACCTTCTGCCTTTTTCCTTCATTAAAATCCGGGTGTTTGAAGGGTGAAACTTAAGGACCAGCCATTGCAGCCGTAATAATTGTATTCCGGGTCAATATGCATGCGGTTGACATCCAGGTGGGTCATCAGGGTGCAGTGACCATTGCGGTCGAACTTATCAGCCATCATTTGCTCAATCAGGTCGACAAGGAGTTCCTGGCAGGTTGCCATAGTTTCGAGGAATTCTTCCTGTGTTAGGTTAGTAATGTCTGTCTTCTGCATCACATACAGCAGGCAGGTGCTGGCTGTGATGACATTATCAGCTCCCAGGGCAATGGTATCTGCACAGGGTACCACCACGATTAATACAGGGAACTGTTCTTCAGACAGGTCCTTCACCCTGTATCCCAGGTCGGTTTCGGTGGTCACCAGCAGGAAGCTGTGAAAACCAGGTTGCTTTTGCAGCATGCCGCTGAAATAGTCGTTGAGTACTCTAATCGGTATCATCCCTGAGGGCTTTTTGCTGGTTCTTTAATGATCTGAGCAACTGGTACAGGCGGAAAAACACGTCATAGAGATTGGCATCAGCCGTCTGAGCAGCATTGCCGAAAACCTGACTTTCAGCCAGGGTATAAAGCACCCCAACCAGGCCGGTATCGTCTTCAGAAGGCATGCGATCTGAATCATAGAGGATGCTCAACCTCAGGCGGGTTTCCCCGAACATGAGTTCTCCATCCCGCAAGAAGTCCTCGCAACCGTGGTAAAACAGAAAAATGGCAAAGCGAACCGGATACGAAAGCTTTGCGATGTGGATTGAACGGTCATCAACTGTAGCCGGATTATATTTTACCCGGCGTTGCCCATCATATTCCTCACTCCATCGCTGTGCATACCAATTTTCCTTTTCGGGCCGGTACAAGACAGCGATGAGTCTATTCAAAGCGTCTTCTTCAGCGGTCTTGACAAACTCCAGGTAATGATGATGGGCATCGATGTACTCGAAAAATCCCACATCTGATAAGGCATCAGCCGGACCGTAAAACACCCGGTCTGAAATCTTAATATGGGGGATCAGATTTTTGACAAGTGCCAAGTTGACCTGCACTTTTTCCTTGCCTGCTTCCTCAATATTCAGGCTGAAACTGTCCATTAACTCAGACAGTCTATACAATTCAGAATGAATAGTATCGGTGTTTATAAATGATAAGCGTTTTCGTGGTGGTTTCAGCTTGAGTAGCTTTCCTAAAAGTAGTATCCGGAATTCCCGGTAGCTGATCTGCTCATGCGTTAAGAGGAGAAATAACTCCACAAAATCCAGGTACTGTTCAGTGGACAGTTCGGATACCATGGAAGGTATTTCCTTTGAAAAGCCGATATCTGGAATTTCGATGGTATGCATCACACACGAAAGTATTTGTTATCGGAACTGTTGGAACGAAGCAGGTTTTGTCCGGTATAGGTTGAGCCTTCGGCTAGGGCTTTCCGTCGACTGATATTCTCCTGCAGAACAATCAGGCTGCGCCGGGCTTCTGTTTCCAGGTGACCGGCAAGTTCTGCTTTGAACTCCATGGGAGAGGGGTTCTTGGCCCGAAGGGTTTGAACACCGGGAATGAAATTCTGAAAGATGCCTTCCGGAAGTACTTCCACACTCAGGCGTTTAATGGCAGTTACCATTGTGAACAATGCCAATGGAATCCGGATCAGGCGAATTAGTTCGCCTTGATCATTGGTATTCTCTCCGGAAAGGATCACGTCCTTGAGTTCAGCGAACAGGTCTTTTCCCAGGACACTGATAATCTGGTTTTGTTCAGCTTCCCTAATAAATGGAACGATCTTAAGGAAGAACCTGCGGGAACCTTCGATGGGAAAGACTTCCTCAAACTCTTTGGCTGAGTTAATGAATAGCTCCCGGGTTAAGCGGTAAACATCGGTATTTGTCCACTTCTCCTGGATCAGGCTGTCTTCTTTGTTTTCTTCCAGGTAAGCCAGTAACCGGTCGGTGAGTTTGTGGGCCTTTGCCAGCATAGACTGGTCATCCCTTTCGATCATCCATTCAAATGCGGGTTTCTCGGTTTCACTGACATGGATCTGGCGTCCTTTATCAGAATGGGTAAGGTCTGCATGGCAGGCATAGTTGCGATAGGCATAAAAAGCAAGGGGTTGCTGGATGCGACGGACCAGTTCGTTTAATACCTGCCGGTGAGTGTCCTGCTCATCCACCTGGTTGAAATCGGCGCTGTGATAATAGGTGTCGATTGCCTCAATCAGGTCGGAACCGATCAACATCCGCAGGTCATCTTCTGCCAGGATGATATCGGTTCGAAGGTTGTCGAATGAATTGGTGGCAAAGATGAATCCCAGGATGGACTTCATCTCCTCCTTGCCTTTGTTGTCGCGATTAAATAGCATTTTTTACCCGGTTTTGAGAGGTGACACTGTCCTCGGTTTTTACCACCTGGTGATAAAAGCCGATGTTGAGATTTTTTTCAGGCCAGTTGACTGCAATTGCAGTGTTGATCCCACGGCAAATAATACTTTCCGGAATATCCACTTCAGTGGCCAGGTATAGCTTCAGGGCATACAATTGCTCTGATCCGGACGCCAGTTTGCCGTCAACCATAATATTGGAAAGGGAGGGATGCAATCCCATCCCTGAAGTGATAGCAGAATCTGCCTGTTTTGCAATCAGAATCTGGGATTCCACAAACTCTTTCACTTTCTGGTCTATAGGCTCGATGGACCATTCCTCCATCTGTCCCAGGTCGTTGATCAATTTCTCGGAAGTGAAGAACTTGCCAACATTCACTTCCCCGGACAGCACTTCAGCCAGTTGCTTGAAAATCTCATCCTTGAGATCCTCGAGCATTTCTTCTTTGTAGGAAGTGTTTTCGTTGGAGCATTTCTCCATGAGAAGCGTGCGCTTGGCATCCCAATAGCTGGCCGGTGACTTGATATGCCATTTGATGTTCAGGCTATTCTTGGATAGGGCTTCCAGGATCTTCGGAATGGCCGATCCTTTGCGTATCCAGTTCAATGCGCCGTAATAGGCAGGCAGACCATAGAAATCATGGGCAAAGGAGTACATGTTGCAAAACATCATGGAGACCGGACTGTCAAACGGACATGAAATATTAAACACCGGATAGGCGGTCAATCCCAGGATATTGGGATTGTACCAGTCACCGGTGATGATGCGTTTGATATTGACCAGGTCTTCCGGCCATTCCAACCTGGCTTTGTGGTATCCTACATGTTCAACCCGTTCTATGCGAGTCTTTCCTGAGATCCTGCTTGCCCTGTTCAGGAACAGCCGGGCGTAATGGCCTTCGGTGTGATAGTAATCCACGATTGCCCGGCGCAATTGCTCCTGGTAATCGAAGGACCGTAACCATTGTTCCACTTCAGGATCAGTAACCCAGGTTCTTTGCTTTTCACCATTGACGAACTCTTCCTGATACAAGGCAGGGCCTTGTCCCCAAAGCAGGCCCCGCTGTCTTTTAAAGACTCCTTCAGTGAGGTTGTTCTCTTCCAGGATATCCCGCAACTCATAAGGCAGTTGGTTGCTCTGGCCATGGGGAATGATCTTGAAACTACCGATGGTAAAGGGCTGCTGTTCCCATCCCTGCTTGATTGCCAGTGGCAACACTCCCTGGGTAGCCAGTGAATATCCCCCTGAAATCTCAAAGGAATATGCACAGTCTGAAAACTGTATGATTCCGAAGTTTCCGGAACGCATTACCCTGGTCTTTCTTTGTCTTTTCTTTCCCATTCTCAGTTGAGTGTTACCTTGATCCCGTTGAAATACATCAATAGCACCTGCCAGCAATTGCGGTTCTGGCGTTCATCCAGGTCAAAATAGAATAGCTTGTGATCGGCCTGGGAGATCTCGTCTCCCTTGGCCTGGGGCCTGAGCCTGGCTCTTTTTACAAGCCGCTGGCCTTCACAAGTGCAACTATCCCTGTTCCAGGTGGCATGGACCATGGAAAAGCTTCTGCCTTCCTGGGATAGGATTCGCATTTGACGGATTGCCTCAAACAGATCAATGGTTTCCATGAGGCAAACTTATATGAGGGGTTTACTTTCGGAAAGGACAAAAAGAAAGCCCGTCTCGTTTGAAACGAGACGGGCTTCTTAAGGGAGGTCAATTAAGTTTATCTGATAGGACAAACTGCATCCTTTGACTGGACAAGCTTGTTATCGGCCAGGGCAAGGAAGGTTGAAAGGTCTTTGTTGCAGGAGTAATGAACTTCGATTTTTGTACTGACGTATGTCTCGGAGATGGTGAAGCTGAATTCAAGTCCGTTTTTGATGATTCTTCCATGAGTGCCTTTGTTGAACCATTCAACTGGCTGGCCTTCGAGGCTCCTGAGAAAAGCATCTTTTTTATCACCATTTTCGGTATCGGCGGCTTTGAGAAGCGCGAAATAGGATTCGTAGTACTGGATCCAAGCCTGGATTTTCTTTGCTGTCAGGACTCCGATGTTGTTGGGCTCGGTGAGCTTTTCTCTCATCGAACTCCTGGTGTAATGGGTGATGTTTTTCAGCTTATCGATTGAGCGGCACCAGATGGAGTATTTCTTGTTATACGTGCTGTAGGAGATGATCAGCTCCAGCTCAGGGTGGATAATCCTGACGTTAGCCTGTTCAAAGTAGAATTTGCCGGCTTCTTCGGAGACCTGGATGGTCACTTCAGCTGGAACGAATTGAGAAACCTGCTTTGATAGTTCCTGTGCGGATTGCAGGTGATCTGACTTGGAGCCTGGATTTTCAATGTGCATTGCCAGGAATTCCTGAAGGCTTACATTTTTCATAATTGTTTGGTTTTGAGGTTTAACATGATTTTTTTGCTTTCTCAAAACCGAAAGGAATCAGGCAGTCAGGGGTTTATGTCACGTCCTGACATCGGAGGGAATGAACAAACCTGGAAGGCTTGCCCTTGACTGCCGATAAAATGACTGTAGGTTACTTCGCAAGAAAAACCATAGAGCCTCAAAATCAATTCATACATGGAAAACCGAAAGGGGTCCTGGTAATAGGTAAGCCATGAAATGGGCATGAACAAGTCAGAAATCAAATTTCGCGGGATTAAATGCGTCTCTGGTGGACGAAAGAAATGGCAAATCAATTGTAGCACAAAAAAAGCCGGGCTTTCACCCGGCTATAGGTACTTGCTGGGAAGGCTCGTTATAGGATCCCTTCGTCGGCAAAGCTGAAGTAGGATTCAGAGGAGAGGATAAGATGATCAAGCACCGGGAGGTCCAGCATGTTGCCGGCTTCCTTCATCTTGCGGGTGAGCTGGATATCTGCTTCGGAAGGCTTGGTGTTGCCGCTCGGATGGTTATGCGCCAGGATGATCGAGGCACTACAGCATTTTAGCGCTACCTGGAAAACACATTTGGGATCTGCAACGGTTCCGCACTGGCCACCTTTGGACAGCTGATAGTAGCCCATGATTTTGTTGGCACGGTTCAATAGGATGATATAGAAGTATTCAATGTGATCGAGTTGGCCGTCCCAGATATTGAGCAGTGCTTCGTATGCATCCCTGGAACAGGAAACTTTCTTCATTTCCGATGGGCGGATTTTGTGGCTGTAGGAAACCTTGATTTCAGCTAAGTTCTGGTGGAAGAGGTCGATTGAGTTCATTTTGTTGTGGTTTTGAGGTTTAACATGATTTTTTTTGCTTAATCCCAAACCGAAAGGAATCAGAATGTCAAGGGTTTGTAAAAACCTGACCCGGCCCTTGACAGGCGGTCAAATGACTGAAAGGTTACTTCGCATAAAAAATCAGGTAATTCGCAAAATCACGGAACTCAAGCTAACCTCGTACCGGGAAACGGAAATCAAGGCAGAAGGCAAAAAACTGAAGGCAAAAGTGAAGTTGAAAGGATGAAGAAGAAGGCCTACTTCTTGGGCAAGTTGGACCGTGCAGTAAGAATACCGGCATTCAAAATCTTGCGCAGCTCCTCGCTTTCAGCGACCAAAGGTGTGAGCAGTGAGGCCAGGTTTTGATCCTTTTTAGCGTAGATACGATCAACCAGGTACAACCAGTAGATGGTTTCCATAAGCTCCTTGAGGGAGATCTGAAGCTTATTGATAAAATCCGCTTTTGAAGAAGCCGATTGGGATTCCTGATAGTTTGCCCCAATAGAGGTTGCTGATCTCACCATTTGAGATCTGATAGCCTTAGCTTCAATACTTTGTCCTAATTGCTGCGAGATTTCAATAACCCCTACACCAAAATCCAAAACTCTTTTAAACAGATCATTTTTCATAGTACGGTAGTTTTTCTTATATATATGCAATTCACCCTGGGAAATGGAAGTTAAAAGGCAAAAAATTGATGGAAAAAGTGAAGGAAAAAGTTAAAAGCTTGTATTTCATCCTTTTAGCTTCACTTCAATTTTTTGCCTTTTGCCTTCTGCCTTTGCCTGGGCAGAAAAAAAGCCCTCCGGGGAGAGCTTTCTTGTAGGCAGTGATTCTTAATTTGCCGAGATGGCTGAGGAAATCAGGTCGATGTCCTGGTCTTTGGCAATCTTTTCTGCCAGGTTTTGGGCCTTTTCGAAGTTCCATACGCGGTAGGCATATTTGCCTTCGGCATCGAGGTCAGTGGCAACTTTGATGATCCAATAAGGACGTTCATCACCATCATGGGTGGAAGCTCCACCGTCGCTGAAGGGTCCGTCGAAGAAAACATGCATTTCTTCTTGTTCTTGTGGTGCCGGGGCAGTGATCACTCTTCTGGTTTTTCCTTTGGAGTCGGTTCTGGTTTTGCCGTTCTTTTTCGTGGTTTTTGTTGCTGTTGTTTCCATTGTTTTAGGTTTTAGGGGTTTGAATTAGATTTTTTATGCTTTTAACCCTTACCGTAAGAAGAATCGGAAATGTCAATTGTGTAGGTCAATATCAAAGAAATTGAATACATCCGGAGGACTTGCAGTTGACATCGAATCGACTAAAGGTATCTTCGCATGAAAAAATCGGATCATGCCCATGAAACCCGGGAAAGAACAGCAAGCACGAAAAAGCGGTCAGAATTAGGAAAAAATTTGAAAACCCGGTGATCTCAGCCCAGGATAACAGAACAATGTTTTCCGATAGTACTCGAAGCAAAGGTGGATATAACGAAAGATGAACGTTTACCGGATGATCTGCCACAAGCCCGAATGCATACTGCTCCTTTGGAACTAAGGCACACCCTGAGTTTAGACCAGGCTGCCTTGATCTTTGCCATAAAATAGAATCCCTGCCAACAATTTTCCCCCGGAAAAAGAGAAAAAACGGCCGATGATGAAAGTCAGAAGGCAGAAAATTGAAGGCAAAAGTGAAGTTAAAAGACTGATGTACAGCCTTCAAACTTAAAACTTCACTTCAGTTTTTTGCCTTTTGCCTTCTGCCTTCCCAGAAAATTGAAGGCAAAAGTGAAGTTAAAAGACTGATGTACAGCCTTCAAACTTAAAACTTCACTTCAGTTTTTTGCCTTTTGCCTTCTGCCTTCCACAAAGGTATCTTCGCATGAAAAAATCGGATCAATCCCATGAAACCCGGGAAAGAACAGCAAGCACGAAAAAGCGGTCGAAATCCGGAAAGTATTTGAAAAAACGGTGATCTCAGACCAGTATAGCGGAACAATGTTTTCCGATGGAACCCAAAGCACAGGTGGATACAACGAAAGATGAACGTTTGCAGGATTATCTGCCACAAGCCTGAATGCATTCTGCTGCAATGGAACTAAGGCACACCCTGAGTTTAGACCAGGCTACCTTGATCTTTGCCATAAAATTGAATCCCTGCCAACAATTTCCCCCCGGAAAAAGAGAAAAACGGCCGATGATGAAAGTCAGAAGGCAGAAAATTGAAGGCAAAAGTGAAGTTAAAAGACTGATGTACAGCCTTCAAACTTAAAACTTCACTTCAGTTTTTTGCCTTTTGCCTTCTGCCTTCCACAAAGGTATCTTCGCATGAAAAAATCGGATCATGCCTTCTGCCTTCCACAAAGGTATCTTCGCATGAAAAAATCGGATCAGGCCCATGAAACCCTGGAAAGAACAGCGAACACGAAATTACGGCCCAAACTGGAACAGTATTTGAGAACCAGGTGAGTACTCCCCGGAAAAGCGGAATACAGTTTTCCGATGGGGCCCAAAACACAGGTGAATACAACGAAAGATGAACGTTTGCAGGATTATCAGCCACAAACCGGAATACATGCTGCTTGATTGGAACGATGGCACTCCTGATAATAGACCAGGCTGACTTGATCTCAGAGTTGAAAAATAGAATCCCTGCCAACAATTTCCCTCCGGAAAAAGAGAAAAACGGACGATGATGAAAGGCAGAAGGCGGAAAATTGAAGGCAAAAGTGAAGTTAAAAGGCTGATGTACAGCCTTCACACTTAAAACTTCACTTCAGTTTTCTGCCTTTTGCCTTCTGCCTTTATAACGTCAACATCAACTTCCGAAAAGTTTGCATCCAGCTCAGCAAGGCGTTGCTGATAGATGTACCCATACTTGCGGTAGGCCTCGTGGATCATGGAACGGAAACCTTCGGGACCAACTCCATTTAGCCTTTGAAGGGTGACTTCAACAGCCTCTTTACGACTGTGTTCATAGGCTGTGACGGCAATGCCGCTGTAAGCTTCGGTCACGTTCCATTTTTCGTCTTTGGTATTATAAAACTTGTGAACGTAGAAATTAAAGGCTTCAAAACCGGGTATGGTAACTGGCCAGGCCTGTTGAATTTTCACCCTGGCTATCTGCGGTGTGGAGAATTCAAAGAGGCAAAAGATGGAAAGCTTTTTACCAAATCTGTAATTTTCGTTTGTTTTCATGGATGTACGGTTTTTAGGGTTCATGATTTTTTTGCTTTACCACAAAACCATAGCAAAGGCGCTGTCAAGGGTTTATGTCACGTCCCGACCGTAGGAAAGGAATGAATAAACCTGGAAGGCTTTGCCCTTGACAGTTAAGCCGGAGCGAAGGTTAGTTTTGCAAAAAAAATCAGTGAACCTGTAACCGGGAAATCTGAAACAAAGGGGAAAAGATGACCGCAACATCAGACCAAGCAATATTTGTTTGACTTAGCTATTTGGAAAAGACTAAAATCAAGGGATATTCTAATGAAATAAAAAGCATCAGATTATCAACATGTTGTAATAAATAAATCCTCGCAGGGATATACCGATGAAAGAAAATTCATCAACGAAATGGTGATTAATTATCTAGGTCCTAAAAATTTATCTCCGTTAAAATGAATCATATGATCTGGGACTTCTACCAACCAGACTTCTGTCTCCCAAGCGATATCATTTGTATGTTTTTTGAACTCTTTAAAATCAGGGAAAGCGGAAACATACACTTTCCCAACTTTACTGTTTTTGAGGAAATCCTCAAGTTCAATCATCCGCTTTGGTGAAACCGGACCATGTGATGTCACAGCTTCAATAAGAAATAACCAGCCTTTTTTATCATCATAAATTACTACATCAGGTAACTTACTATGCTGATCGATAGGTATTGAAAGTCTATCGAGCCATTCTTTATCCACATATAAATTCTTATCTGCAGTATCTCCCAAATAAACAACAATACCGTCTGGAACAAAACGAGGACAAAATTCATGAACTATTGCTGCCTGGACAACATTATGCTCACCAGCTGAAAGCAGAATTTCTTTCCCGTTGCTTAATTTTACGGGAATTGAGTTCATTTCTCTTTCTTTGACATATTTTTTTGAAAGTTCACCGGATATAGCGATGAATTCACGAACAGCTTCTTTCCACATTGGCGTTCCAAAGGCTTTAATAGCCAATAGTGCAATATCACCTATTGAGTAATGATTTTTGGAACTATTCGTAGCTAATTTCGGATTGTCTCGATTATAGTCAACAATTCCTGCCTGAATAAATTGGTGAAGAACTTGCCTGCGGAAACTTTCTCTTGAATTAGGAGCATATTCCTTATTATAAGCTTGTTTCACAAATAGCATTATGTCATTTGAAATTGTCAAGCTTTTTGATGTAGCAGTTGACCAGGATTCATCAGGTTTAACTTGGCATAGAGCAAGTAACGTATAAGCAGCGAGTTCGTTGTATTGAGCTGGTGGTAACCCTAATGCTTTGAGAATTTCTTGAGCTTCTTCTAGTTTACCCATACGTTATCATTGATTGTTCAAAATGTTCACTAACAAGTCTATTCGTGTTTTCAACCGAAAAATCATTCGATAGAATTATTGAATTGCCAATTTCCTTGATCGTTTCAAGGGGGGGCAGTGGCATATCTCTTAATTCAGTGGCACTTACGTTAACATTGCCGTTGAATATCCTAAAAAAAGTATCAAAAACCGGGCTGTTAAGCAATGCGCAAAGTCCAATAACTTCGTTTCTATCCAAATGACCTTTAGGCCTGTAAATATAGTTGAGTTTATTCTCAATACCTATAAAATCTGCTTCGATATAGCTGCATAGGTATGGCGCTGCAATAAGTCTTGATTTATCATCTTTACTACTGAACCTTCTAAGTAAAACATAATTTTTATTTGGGCAAAGAAGTGATCTTGAAGCTGGCAAAATCTTAATATATTGCCCCTTTCCCTCTTTGATTAATGGCCAATCCATTCTCATTTGTAGCACATTATGCAACCAAAATAACGGTGCTGGATGAACATGACCATTTTCGGAATTCTCCTGGATGAAGTCCCATGCCCGGAATGAAACAACTGGACCCGTAGAAATCTGAATATTGTATTTATTCAGGTTCCCATTCCAGTTTTTAAATTGACCTAATATCCGTTTCTCTACATCTGAAACCGGAGTATAGAGTATTTTTTCTTCGGAAGTTAAATCAATTAATTCATTATGAGGGAGATAGACAATTTGAGGAGAATCAATATCTTTAAGTCCTTGAGAAGAAGAAATTGGAACTGAGAATAAAATATCAATAACTTCCTTTCTGCTACCTTTAATAATTAAGGTTTCTTGCAATACTTTGTCCCGGTTAAAGGTTTCTTTTCGAGAATTGAATAGATGAACTTTCTCAATTTGAATCAGTTTGAAGAAATATTGCCGGAATACTTTGAAATAGCCTCCGGAAGCAAAGCTTCTGGGAGTAATAAAAATAAGCTCTCCATTCTTCTTAAGTAATTTGGCTGAAATGGCCATGAAGATAGCATAGATGTTGGGATGTCCATTCACTACTACTTTTGCAGCAATTACTCTTTTATCATCAATTGAAAGCTTAAAATACGGTGGATTTGAAATGATGATATCGAAAGTGATACTAATTTTTGAAAACAAATCATTATTTTCGATCAGGCAATCAGCATTATCAAGAATGAAATCATCGCAAATAAGAGAATAGTCCAGATCAAGTTGCTGTTTAAGGCACCATTGCTTAAGAAAATCAAGTGATAACTTTAGAAATGGAATGAGGTTCTCATCTATTTCATAAACAACAAGATAGATTTTTTTTGTATTTCGGTTATTATGTATTATATGTTCTACCAGGGAACATCCTAATACCGCCGTCCCACACCCCGGGTCGAGAATGCGTATATTTTCAGCAGAATGATCAGAATAAGAGGCCATTAGCCTCGATATCTCTAAGGGTGTAAAAAACTGACCGTTCTTTTTCTTGTGTTCCTGCCCTGCAATTAAAGCATAATGTTGGCCCAACCTATCAGCATACTGACTTGGCAGTTCGTTCTCCAAGGGACCAATTAAATCATAATTTTTCATTTCGATTTTTTATTATGTAGTTGATTTTCTGTTCGGCAACTTGCATTGCCTGCAACCCCAATTCTTCATCTCTGACCTCATAGACTAACTTATCACTCAGGAAAGCAACTACAAGTTCATCCTCGTCAACTTTATAATATCGAGCCAGACGTATTACCTGTTCCTTGGATGGAATTCGATCACATCGCTCAATTTTGCTAAGCAAAGCCTGATCAATTTCAATTTCTGCGGCAACTTGCCGCAATAATAGACCGTTTTTAATTCTCAGATTCCTTAATAATGTACCTATTGCTAGCATTTGAATAACTCTGACTTGACAAAAATAGTCTAAAATGTTGTTAATTTTACATGGTTGGGCAAAAAGTTTTCCACCATATCTATTGTCCAAACTCAATTGGTAAAAAAGTGTAAGATCCCTTTCTTTTTTGCTTCTTTTCTTCTTTCCCAAAGAAAAAAGAAGTCGGACCTATTCATAGTAACTATTACGAGTACAAAAAACCGTTCTGGTTTTATTCGGAACGGTTTAAATTTGAGAGAGTTATATTTATTTTACATTGGCTTCATCCCAACCCCTGAGCCATGCTGCGGTCATGATCTTATCCAGGGAACCCGGGAAGAGATTACTGGCATCCAGAAAGCACTGGTCATTCTGAGGATCCCTGGGATAGTTTCTTTCACCGGCGTGCTGTCCTAAGGAATAGAAAGACATTTCTAATGATGAAATAAAGGTGTTTGAATTTGTCAATGTGGTTGGCTCCTGCCCTGGAGGCTTTTGTTGGGACCTGGCACACCGGATTTAAAAATGAAATTTTTGCTTCATGCCATACCGGGAAAAATAAATAATGTCAAGGGTGTAGGTCATTCCGATGAAGCCGGAGTGAATACACTGAAAGCGACAATTCCATCAGGAGGTCGCCCTTGACAGTTTTAAGCCAGCGAATTTTTCCTAGGTAACTTTGCTGAAATTTCGAGTTTAAATAGTGTGATGTTGGCTTTCTTTTTTGCTTCTTTTCTTCTTTTATGAAAGAAAAAAGAAGCCGCCGGTAGTGAAAACAGGCCGGTTTTCCATCCGAAAAAGTCGGTTTTCGGGCTCTCAGGACATGGAAAATCTGCCAAAGAACACGAAGTGAGGCATTTAAACCCTGATAGATCACTTATCAGAAAATTTGCCTGTGGCAAAACACCGACCCGCTCTGAGGGCTGGCTGCAAATGCAGTTTGTCCATGAAACAGAAATATGACAGCAGCCAGCAAGTAATAAGGCAGAAAATTGAAGTTAAAAGTGAAGTTAAAAGACTGAAGTTCAGACTTCAAACTTAAAACTTCACTTCCGTTTTGTGCCTTCTGCCTTTTGCCTTAGAATACCTTTACTGTACTTCCAACCACTAGCTTTCCTTTGAGCAGTTTGAGGTACTTGGTCTGGCAAACCACGGCCTTAAAGGCATCCGACATGTTGGTGGATTCTAAAGGAAGTCGCTCCAGGGCAAGCTTCTCGCTCTTCTTCACCTTTTGGATTTTCCCACCAGAGCGCGCCATGGGTGCCATTTCAAGGCTGCTCTTCAGCTCCTTACATTCGTGTGCATCAATCAATATCTTCGGCAGGTGCCGGTTATGGCCTTCCAGCATCTCGTTAGCGAGGTTGTATTCCTGCCAGTGCTCCACGTTGCGGGCTCCCACACTCATGAGGATCACCCGCCAACCGGTGGGCTTGCCTTCGCGATACTCAATCGCCTGCTTTAGCTTATTACCAAAGTCTTCCTTGGCCTTGCTGTATTGGTTGGCAGCCCGGTCGGTATGCAGGTAGAGAAGCTTATTGGTGTGTTCCCGGAAGAAATCAAGGAACTTAACAGCCAGTTCTTGAACAAACTCAGGAACCAGGGTGTAAAAGTCCTTCAGGAATCGCAACACATCGCTTTGGTGCTGGGCAATCACCAGGCTCATCATGTTTCCGGGGTCAAAGCCAGCTTCCAATGGCCGTTTGGGTTGCACATAACGCAAACCACCAGAGCTTTGGGATATGTTGGCTTTCAATCCAAAGTTGTCGTAATAATCGTAATTGTATCCGTCCTGGTAGAAGTTCTTTTCTGAGAGTTTAAAATAGAACCGTTCACTGCGTGGGAGGGAAGATCGAAAGGAAAGAACGGCTGTCTTAAACTCCTCAAAGTCCATACTTGCCATTTGGTCTTTCAGATAGTTCATGGTCAACACATCTACATTGGCCAATGAACTTACTACATAAAAGAAGGAAGTGTCCTGCCTTACCTTTCTCAGCCTTCGCTTCCAGCGTTCCATATTGCGCTGGATGTTCTCTATCTGTCGCTCATTGCCTTTCTTCCTTCGTGCATTAACGTACTCAAGCGTCAAATCATTAAGAACCAGGGCAGCTTGCAGGATGATCCCTATCATCTTGCGATCCATCTTCTTTTCCATCTCGAGAATCCAGTCATCTTCTCCAACAGCAGGGTTAGGCATGTCTGTACAAAAGGTCTGTCCCATAAAGTAATGGGATCTGCTCAACAGGACTGCATCACCGCGCAAGGTGGGCAGTACTTTGTTGAGTTTTGCTCTTTTAAAGTACTTTGCCTCATCTCCAAAGAGATGGGCAACCGAGATCCCTGCATTGATAGACGGTCTGTCCAGACTTTTGAGAAAGAACCGGCAACCATTAAAAGTGCTGATGGTATGTTTAAAGAAGTTGCCAGGAACCAATGGCTTAGGCCAGTGTTTGGGTGGCTCATCATCAGTCACATAATGATAGCCTTCATAAAACTTCTTGCGTTCCCATCCCAGCATGATCTGGGGTAAGATATTGGTTTGCAGGTTCACGTAAGTATCAGCTATAAAAGCAAAGCTGGCTCTTGGCATGTCATAAATGATATCGATGGCACGATCTGCCAGTATCTCGGTGGACTTGGCAACATCACGTCCTCCGATCAGGTATAGGTTCTTGGGTTTGACCAGGTCAATGAGAACCTTTATCCAGGTAGCATAGCGTACTTCAACTTCTTCACTGCTGAGACTGATCTTCTGCATTGGGTGTTTCAAATAAGTCAATGGTTATCATGCCGGCGTCTTGTTGCAACTTTACCTTTTCTTGTTCGGATACATCAAGGTTATCAATGAAGGTTGCCAGTTCATAACGGTTAACCCTTTCAATTCCAACTTTGCGTGCATCCATCTGGTAGACGATCACCCGGCGGTCATAGAATTCATCCGGCAATTTCTGGGGTTCCGGAACATCCAAGCCACGGGCTTTCATGGCTGATTCATTGTTCCTGCGATAGCCCTCCATATCGTCTTTCTGCCAACAGACAGCAGCTGCCAGGTCAAACTTGTCGGCATAGATATTGCGCCAGGCTTCCTTTTTTATGTCATTATTGGAATAGAAAAAGTTCAATGAATCATTGAACAACTGGTTTGCCCGGTGCCGGGAAATATTGGAATAAACCTTGACCAAGTATTTGATAATGTATTCCCGGGTATTGTACTTCTGGTAAAGGGAGCGAATCAGCTCCAACTGCTCAATATACTTCACCATAGCAACAGGCAGTTCCTCACTCTGGCCACTGTCCACCCATTCCTGGAGCGCTTCTATCCGAATGTCCTTGTCATATAAGTCCATGGAGCAGCTTTTGTTTGAAGTCTTCGATCTTTCGCTGGTCAATCCTGCGCTCCAGCATCTGGATGGCAGTGATACTACCATTGCGGGCATTCTCCGAAAGCGAAAGTTCCCGTTCGGCTTCCTTCATAAGAATTCCACGGTCATAATGGTAACGAAATTCCGAATCCGGGTTTTCGTATTCCAGTTCCAGCTCAAATGGATCGATATTCATATACATGGCAATCTTTTCCACTGTATAGGCGATCCCAGCCAGGGTCTCAATCTTTCTTTTCTGTTCCTCGGAGAAGTTCATCGATGCTGGCTTTACGGAATTCATAGATTTTGATATTGTTCAGGAAAATGTACTGCTCATGCTGTGCATTTTCAGAGAAGTTGCCGGAACCTTCCACCAGGAAGTGCCCATTTTTGGTCTTCATCAGGGTGATCTTGGAATGGTTCCAGGCATAGGTCACTGTAAATTGTCCAGGTCTTTGGTTGCAAAGGATCACAAGTTGTTCCTGGACCTTTGGTAGCCGGAATTTAACGGAATCGCTGATCACCAGGTGAACCTGTTCAATCCTTCGTTTTTCAAGATAATGAGCAAGCGCATTCAATATCCTGGTACTGATACTATAAGTCGTTATAATCAGCTCTTGAATCGCCCCCTGAGTCTTCACCAGGTAAGGAATGAAGGTGAAAGCATTGAAGCTATTCAATGTCCAGAGGAAGTAAACTTCACCTTCATTGGGAACGGCTCCCAGCAATTGTTTGAGCGTTTCCACTTTTGCCAGGTGAACATCCAGAAAATGATCCTTCAGGATGCCGGAACTTGCGGTAAGTTCAGCCTGCTGTTGCAGTTCTTCTATGTCAAACAGCTTTTGCATGACTAGCGTGAGCGAAGGAGGGTGTCAATTTCAACCAGCATGCGTTCTTTAGTTTGGATGCTCTCCAGGCGCTGCAGGTTCAGGGAAGGTTTTTTGCCAGAATCCAGCAACTTGCGGGTTTTCTGGATATTGATATACAGGTTCTGCCTTTTACGGGATAGCTCTGCGGAATTCAATTTTCGCAGTGCTTCAAAGGAAAGCAACTCTTCAAAGATGGGATGCTTACCCAGAATATGGCCATTACTTTTATAGAAGTTGAGTTCGTCCCAGATCAGGCGGTTCTCCAGGTATTCTTCAACCACAGTCTTTGACACCTCAGAAAAGCGGTTAGCATCAGGAGCCGAAAATAGCGCCTGATGTGCCACACGATAATTTTCATAAGCTGTAAGCATATCAGAAACAAGGATTTTGAGTTCCCGTGGACAATCAACCTCACTCAGGAACGGGAATTCTTCCCGGAGCCTGAGGCTTTTTCTGACGATGACGGGGATGCTTTTTTTTTGTCCTGGTCAACTGGTTCTGTAACCGATTCAGTTGATTCGGTTACAACTTCTTCAGTTTGTTCTGTCATAGCTTCAGAAGTTTCCGGCTCGGTTTCTTCAACTTCTTCAACAACATCAGTAAGGTTCATAGCTTCAGCAACCTGAATTTTCTGCGTTGGCTGGGAAAGAATATGTTTAAGTTCATCCGGATCAATCTCAGCCAACTTTCGCAACTCTTCGGTAAGAAGGTTGCCATTGTAAGGGGTTTCACCCTGGCGGTTAAGGATGGCTTTCAGACTTAAGCTGGCACCGAATTTCTGGTAAAGGGCAACAGCGGTATTAAAGGAACGGTCGGATTTCAACCAATGGAGGATCTGTTCTTTCATGGGATAATGGTTTATTGCAAAGGTGCAATTGCCATGACATCAGGGAAAGGACTAAAAACCCGACCATCACAGGAAAAATACGAACGGAGTATTAAGAAATAATCAGGAGGAGGTATCCTTCCTTCCTTTGACGAACACAACAGCCAAAGAAATGATCACAGTTCCTGCAATGGCAGATGCCTGGATGGGAAATCCGAGGAAAAAGGCATAGGCACAAAGACAGCACAAGAAAACAACTGATAATATTGCAAAGATTTGTCCCAAGACCTTGCTTTTGGTCTCGCCACGCTTAACATATGCTTCAGTCTTAACAAGGATAGCATTGTTTTTCAATCTTTCTTCCTGCTCTTTTTCAGCCATACGAAAGATTGTCTGAGTGAAGGCAGGATCGATCTGATTATAACGGGCAAGAGTTTCCGGGTCCGGGACCGGACCAATGGTTACCTGTTTAACATTAACGATTTGTTCCTGTTTAGCAGGATTTTGTCTGAACTCAGTCTTGGCCACCCGCAGTACTTATATGACTATTATAGGAATTGGTTATATCTCCAAAGATAGCTTTCCAGTCAGATATAATATTCTGTTGATCCAGCTCATAGCTTTGAGAGATCCTATTCTGAAGGGTTCTAAGCTCCTTTACCTGTTGACGGGCACTTTTTCCAACAGGCATAAGGCATAGAATGCTTGCGATACCTCTGATAAAATATTGTTGCCAACTTTTCATGATAATGAGTCTTAAAAGATTTACAAAAATAACACAAAATTTTGCAAAATGTTGTAAAAATGAAAAAGCCACCGTTTTGGTGGCCCTTTCTCAATAAACCTAAACTTATGAAAACACTACCAGGTAAACTATAACCTGGACAGTTCGATGAATTTGAAGGTGCTGGCTCCATCTTTGAAAGCTTTGAGCTGCAACTTTGCACCAGCTGTTGCAGTCCAACCTGTACCACTGGCCAGGATGAAATTCCCACCCGTTGCAATGGTGCCCGGATAGGTTCCACCGGAACCCAGCAAGGTGTAAACATAGCCGTCAACCGGGTTGTTAAGAGCAGTTATCCTGGGTACCATTGATCAGGATGGAATAAGCCCCCGATTTGAAGGTGATGGGGCCTGTGATCACGATTCCGAGACTGTCACGGGTGAGACCTCCGGTGACTCCAAGAACAACAAGACTCAAACCGTCGTGATCCCGGAACCCTTCCTGATTTACCTCCGGAATATGCACCTGGAGAGCTACCCGGGTGAATATCATATTGTAACTCCGGATTGTGTTCCTGGTGCCCAGAAAGTGAGCAAGAATTACTTCTGGGTCCGGTTCAAAAAACAGAGGATGGCCATGGGTTTAACCCAGGACTACAAGTTCTATTCATTGAAACATACAGGTGCAGTAAAGGCCATTAAATATATCCCTGTTAAGGATTTACAAATGCAGTTGCGTCACCACAGCCTGGACCAGGTGGATGCTTATCTCAGGCAGATGAAGGCAGTGGAAAGTGAGGAGCTGAGGACTCCTTTCCTTCTATTTGATCGATAGTCAATATTAAAATTGAATCGTTATATCTTTGTGATAACTACCAAACTATCGATCTTATGGGAGACGCAATTACAGCTTTAGTTTTAATCTTTTTAATTGGGCCGATTATATACCAGTTTGATTCTTATAGAAGAATACGAAAGAAAGAATTGAAGCTTAAGCGAAAAATTATTTACAGAAGGGTCTTTCTCATATACCTGGCTGGGTTTGGGCTTATGGTACTTAAGGCAGTGTTAACGGATGGAGGAGTTGATGGTGGATTAATTATGGTACTGCTTCCAATCTTTTTTGGTTTCATTGTTCTAATCTCCTATATAATCCATATAGTTGATTACCTTTTCAATAGAGGAGTTTACGATCAAATTGAAGAGTCCAAATTCTGAATCAAA
Source organism: Bacteroidota bacterium (assembly GCA_026391855.1). Lineage (GTDB taxonomy): Bacteria > Bacteroidota > Bacteroidia > Bacteroidales > CAIXZF01 > JAKLIX01. The sequence continues at coordinate 20,206 of JAPLDE010000056.1, forward strand.
TAGACGAAACGCTATTATTTTAGTTTTTCGTAAAATTTAACAAAAAAATTAAGTTATAACTTAAACTTTATGCCTAGATTTGCCGTTAAAGAGATTGAAGCTTTTAAAACTCGAACTAAAGTTTTCAAGTTACTTCGCGATGATAAATGTGATTATGATGAATTTGTTCTCGATATTGAGAAGGACAATAATCTTGAACCAGAGTTATCTGATATTGATGCAATAATTGAAGATGCTGCCGATGGTAAACTACTACCAGGCTCAAAATATCATAAGATTGATTCGCCAAAAACAATTTGTTTTTCAATTTTTGAAGCTAAAAACAAGCATTTAAGGGTCTACCTATTACATGAGAATGAAACCGGGAAAATTCTGATACTAGGTGGTAAGAAGAAAACTCAAGAAAAAGACATAGATCGAGTACACAAAATTGTCAAAGAATATTGTAAATCAAAGAAAACCAAATAAATATGGAAGCAATTGAAAGAAAATTCAAGTATCCAAATTATCTTCTGACAAAGTATCAGAATGAAATATATCGGCAGTTAATTACTTATATGAGAGTAAATAAATTTACTCAAAAGGATATTGCTCAAAAATTAAATGTAAGTAATGCTTACGTTAGCCAGATTCTTAATGGGAACTTTAATTTTACATTGAAAAAACTCATTGAACTTGGTTTGATGATGGGAAAAGCACCTTTTATCGAGTTTGTGGACTATGACGAGTTTCTCAACAGGCAAGAAGGTCAAGTAATTGTTAGACCTCAAATTACATTCAATATTACTATTAATGTTGTAGTCCTACCAATGCAAAAAGCTGATTATGTGGAATTTAAAGGATTCGAAACTGAATCTATTGTAAGTTCTTCAGCGCTTGACAAACCAGTTAGTATTGATGAATTGGAATTTTGTTCAAATTAGTAAATCAATTGAAATGGAAGCAACTCCTACAGAAAATGTACAAATTACAATAGGTATAAGGGATGTTAAATTGCTTCATTATGAAGCAACTACTCGAGTATTTGATCTATTAGAACCCTTACCTAACGAAAAATATGAATTTCAGTTTGATTTCAAGGTAAGATTAAGTGAACATGAAATGCTATTTGAAGTATTATTAGGCGTTACTTTATTTGAGAAACAGCCTGAAAATGTTAAAATAGAGTTGGCAAAAATAAGTACCGTGACTTCCTTTAAAGTCGACAACTACAATGAAGTAATTAGGAAGAATGGGGAAGTAGTAAATATTCCTAATCAGCTTATAACTGTAGCAGGAGGTATTGCTGTTTCAACTGTAAGAGGGATGTTTGCAATTTGTGTTAAGGATACTATTTTAGCAAACGCTGTTATCCCAATTATCAATCCACAAGTATTTGTCCCTAAAACTATGTAAATCACACAGTCCACGCCTTCACCTTAGCCGGCTTTATTGCGTTGTTGGTCACGGTGAAGTTGATTTCATCCAGGATAAAATTGCAATTCAATGCCCGGTACTTCTTGGTGAAGTCAAGTGCAAACAGTTCGGCATAGCAGATCTGTTTGCATCCGGTCTGATGCATATTACATAAAATAATCATCTGGTATAGGTTTGCAGGTTCAACTATACGAACCATGAGCAAACAATCCGAACTACGACAAGAAATGATTCAGGTCCCTGAGGACTATTTACAAAGTGGGCTGACATGGCTTGTCTAGTGCGAACAAAAAAATATTGGCATCGCCAAGTTCAACTATTGGCATAAAAAACACCGGGATCAATCAACTGACACTCCAAACGGTTTTATTCGGTTAAATTCCAGGAAAGCTCCCGGAGCAAATGAGCCAATGGTACCAATTGCTCTGCAGTATCCTAATGGTGTTAGTTTGCAGCTTTCGGCAGGCACCCGACACATTCGTTGACTCTTATTGGATAATCAGTTTGCCGAATGAAACGAGCCGTTTGGTATCATAAATTCGATAAAAGTATATTCCGGCCGGCAGACCGTTTCTTTCCAGTACGCTGATAGGTTTAGCAAGGTCAATTTCCCTGACTTTGAATCCGAGAATGTTAAATAATTGCATTCCGGGTTTTTTCAAATGACCTGGGACTTCTACCATGGCAACTGTATTAAAAGGATTGGGCTTAATTAAGACATCTTCTTTTAATTCAGGATTCACGGAAATGTCCATGGTTAATTCACAAAGACCGCCTGAATTAGGAAAAAGTGCAATATTATCCCTGGAAAAACAATAGAGATATCCACCAACTTCAAAGCCAACAAGCCCTTCGATCAAACCTGACTTACTTCCAATGCCTTCCACAATAAAACCCTGTAATGAAGATTCATTTATAACAAACTGTTTCCGGTATTGCGTACCTACCAGAATGGAATCTATCGCAGACACATAGCCACTCCCATAGCAATTATAAGTATGAAGCGTATCTCCCACATTCAGGCTGAAATCATACAATACGTTTTCGACAGTATCACCGGCAGGAATGATGTACACCTTGCGCAGCAAGGTATCCTGCCGGAATGCAAGGCAGTAACACGGTGTTGAACTGTAGCTCCAGAAGTCACACAGGTGTGAATTGAAATTCGGTAATCCATTCCATCCAAAGAACCAGATCTTATGATAATTAACTGAACCGATGGAAGTATCTCCGGACAGGTAATAACACCTGTCATAGCATTGGCCCGCTTCCGGCTCCCATCCGCCAGAGGTAACATACCAGGCAGCATTAGCCTCCGGAAATGGATGATAAACCGAAATCTGGCCCTTGGCCAGTACTGAGGAAAACAGAATGAAAGCTACCATGAGGCTCCCTTTTACAGTGGGCTGGTTTGAACTACTCATACGATTCAATTCCAGGTTACATTAAACTTTTTTTTATCAATACGTAGATCAAAATAATCACAACCAACAGAGCTAGTTGTTAAGGATCAAGATCCGCTCCAATCAAATATGCATAGCTTAACCAGCAAATTTACATCATTTTACCTTAAATTATTTAGCAGACTTATAATTCTATCCCAACAAAGGAGATTTGCGATCAATTAAAACCTCTGCATAAGTTTAACTGAACTGAATTTATATTGGGGAAATATGTAATTCCATATTTCCAGGAATCTTTGCAGATATGAAATGATAATCCAGGGTTATAAATATGGTGTGAAAATAATAAACTTGATCCCACTATTAGCCTCGGCATCTTAACTCCCCGGCTGGGGCTAATAAAGATTAATTTCCGTTCCCTTCTTTTCAAAAACTCCATCCTCGTTCTCTGCAACTCATTCATACTGACTTCATTCTCAATAGCCACCAAAGCGCTGGTGTCATTCTTCAGGGTATCCCTGTAGCAATTCACAGCCAAGCAAGCAGCCAGGATAGCAGCTGTGTCTATCTTCTCCCGGTACCAGTGACTGGAACCGGTATCCCGGTAAACCAGGTGTGGCTTATATATAATGGTATCCTGAATTACTGTATCCCCGGGGATAGTGTCCACCCTGGGAGGTAGACACTCAACCTTTGGCGAACATTCCCGGAGATACAGGATCACCAGCAGCAACAAAGCGATGATGACCCATGGAAGCGTTTTCATGCCTGGGGATCGTGGGCAAAGAATGCCAGGATGAATCCTGACACAATCGGAATGAAGGTCTTCATCGAATCCATGAAACCGGATAGTTCGGTCATGGATACTTTACCCAGTGCTAACAGCAAAAAATTGAAGGCAAAAAGCTGAAGGCACAAGTGAAGTTTTAAGGAAAAAGTAATTTGTTTAAGGTTCATAAAAACCATTTAAATTTGGTCTGTAAAGGGTTAAATCATGGAAAAGCTTTCATTTTTTGGATGTGGGCCGAAAATCGGCAGGATTACATTGCCATATTTGGCGATAACCATCACATTATCAATTATTTTCCCTTCCGTCTTCCAGTTTGGTAAGACAGTCCAACAGCCTTTTCTAATTGCCGGAATCATATTATTGGTTATTTCTCTCGTCTTCTATTTCTCTACGCTGCGCACTATGCTACCCGGTATAAAAGAGAATCGGCTGATCACCAAAGGTGGTTACCGGCTTTGCAGAAATCCCCTGTATTCAGCCATTTTATTCTTTATGATTCCCGGATTAAGCATGGTAATGAACTCATGGTTTATCCTGACTTCCACCCTTATAGGGTACCTGGTTTTCAGAAAGTATATTGTTGAGGAGGAAGGACAATTAGAGCGAATATTCGGAGAAGAATACCTGAAGTATAAAAGAGGTACTTCGCAAATTTTTCCTTTGAAGCTGTGGTAATATTTTCAAAATGAGTAAATTAACCACAATAGGCACAATAGGGCACAATAGAAGTTTCATCATTTTCCTGATGTGCTTTTTCCTTTAAAGGTGAATTTTTCCTTGCCTGGTTGCTTTTTGTTAACCGCAAAGGATTTCTTTCCACTGTGGACTGCCAACTGCCCACTGCCCACTGCCGACTGCAGACTGGAATATTGCTATTCGATCCGTAAACTGTCATTTATTATCAAGGAGGAATCTGCCGGGATGGTGTCGGAAGGGGGCAGGAGGGTATGACAGGTGTATTCGCGGGTGATCTTGGCCTCGGGCTTTTTGAAGCGACCGCCGAGGTTTTTGAATCGTTTGTCGGAGATCACCTTTTCCATAAAGAGGCCATAGATGGGTAGGGCTGTTTTGCAGCCTTCGCCCAGTTCGGAAGATTTGAAATGGACGCTCCTGTTATCGCCGCCAACCCAGGCGCCGCCTATCAGGTTGGGTGTTACCCCGATAAACCAGCCATCGGAATGGTTGCTGGATGTGCCGGTTTTTCCGCCGAAATCGGACTGAAAACGGAAAAGGTCGTATTCGAACAGGGCCTGTGTAGTACCGCCGGGTTCGGTCAGCCCGGCCTGTAAGAGCGTTTGCAGATAAAAAGCTGTTTCTTCTGACAGCACCCTCTTCTTTTCTTCTTTATTCTCATAGATCACACGGCCATCTTTATCTTCGATACGGGTTACCAGCACCGGGTCTATGGCATAGCCCCCGTTAACCATGGGGCAGTAGGCATTGACCAGTTCGAACAGGGAGACGTCGCTGGAGCCCAAGCAAATAGAGGGCACATCCTGGATAGGAGTGGTAATTCCCATCAGGGCGGCATATTCCTTCACTTTCTGAAAGCCCATGATTTTGGTTAACTGGACAGCGATGGAGTTGATGGATTTGGCAAAGGCATATTTCAGGGTGACCTCCCTTCCGGAAAAGGTGGCATCAGCATTCCTGGGCGACCATGATTTTGTCTGGCCGTTCTCCTGGTAGGTGTAGGTGACCGGAACGTCACTGAACTTGTCGCATGGGCCATATCCCTGGTCCAAAGCGGCGGCATATACAAAAGCCTTAAAGGTTGACCCGGGCTGGCGGCGGGATTGTTTAACGTGGTCGAATTTGAAATATTTATGATTTATCCCGCCTACCCAAACTTTAATGAAACCGGTATTCTGGTCCATGGCAAAGAAACCGGCATGCAGAAAGCGGTTATAATACCGGATTGAATCGAGGAAGCTGAGAGTGGTATCCATTTCTCCTTTCCAGGAGAATACCTTCATTTTTTTGGGAAGGCTGAGGTAATAATCGATGGAGTCGGGCAGGGCTTTGTACTTGGTTTTCAGGTTGTTATAATACACTGTGCCAGCAGCAATGTTGGTGATATACCCGGGAATTTCAACACCATGCCTGTCGCTCCATGGGTTTTGACCTTCCCATTGCTGATAGAATCTTTTCTGCAGGCGTTTCATGTGGGTTGTCACGGCTTCTTCGGCCAGCGCCTGTAACCTGGAATCGACAGTACAGTATATTTTCAAACCATCTTCAAACAGGTCTCTGTCATTTGTTTTCAACCATGTTCTCAGGTAGTTGCTGACGGCATCCCTGAGGTAGCTTGAGCCTTCAGCAGTGCTGCTCTCACTCTGGTAATCGAGTTTCATAGGAAGCTGAACCAGAGAGTCATGGGCTTCCTGTGTAATAGAATGATTTTTAAGCATTTGCCCCAATACCACGTTGCGACGCTGAAGGGCATTATCAGGGTGAAGAACGGGGCTGTAATAGGTGGGCGCTTTCAACATGCCGATGAGCAGGGCGGTTTCTTCGGGCCTCAGTTCGGCAGGCAGTTTGTTAAAGAAGGTTTTGCAGGCTGTTTTCAAACCAAAGGAATTGCTGCCGAAGTCGATGGTATTACAATACATGGTAAGGATCTTTTCCTTTGGGTACAGCCATTCTATTTTCAGTGCGGTAATCCATTCTTTGGTTTTGTATATCAATACGTTAGAATATGGGATATACCCCAGCAGCCCTCTTGAATAATTCGACCTGGTTTTAAAGAGGTTTTTAACCAGTTGCTGGGTAATGGTACTTCCGCCCCTTTTTTCCCCTTTAGCCATGTAATAAAAGACGGAGAGGGTTGCTTTGAAATCGATGCCATGATGTTGGTAGAACCGGCTGTCCTCAGTAGAAATGAGGGCATGAAAGAAGCTGGTGGGTATGTCCTGATATTGGAGCGGTGTACGGTTCTCGTCGTAGTATTTTGCCACCAGCACACCGTCAGCAGAGTATAATTCGGAGGTTAGTTTCTGGTCGGGGTTAAAGATATACCGGATGCGGGGTGATTTTCCGAACATCCATAAGAAATTAACATCTACCAGAAAAAGAAATAACAGCATTAAAATCAATAAGTTACCTATTCGCCAAAGGATTTTATATTTCCATTTCATTCCCTTGGGTGGTATAAAGAATTTCCTGTTGATGAAGGTAAAAACAGACCAGGCCAGTTTGATGTATTTCCAGGCGAGCGGGTAAAAGACCAGCCAGGTCTTTTGAATGAAGGAAAACAGCTTTTCAACCAATCGATTCATATCATTCACATTTTGTTCCGGCCAAAGAGATGGCTTTTAACCTGGACAGCAGGGGAGGGTGGGAATAATAGCAGAAAACATAAACTGGATGGGGGCGCAGGTTGCTGAGGTGGTTTACCGAGATTTTTTTCAGGGCTTCAGCCAGGTCATGAGGGGAGTAAGTTTCTGCAGCAAATTTGTCGGCTTCGTATTCATATTTTCGGGAAAAATAATGCGAAAGTATCCCTATAAAGAAGCTTACCGGAGTATAGAGCAAACCAAACCCGGTAAGGTTGAGGTGAAAGCTGGGTTTCAGGCCTCCCAGTGCGCCGGCCAGTACCTGGTTTTCAAGCAGCAATGACATCAGGAATAGGAAAAGTCCGGTCTGTAATGCAGACAACAGCAAAGATTTGAGTGTGTGTTTCTTCTTGTAATGTCCTATTTCATGAGCCAGTACGGCAACGATCTCTTCATCAGTATGTTCTTTGATGAGGGTATCGAAGAGGATGATCCGTTTCCTGGGGCCAAGCCCCGAAAAATAGGCATTTGCCTTGGTAGAGCGCCTGGAACCGTCGAGCACATAAATATTGTTAAGTTTAAACCCGACTTTCATTGAATAGCCGATAATCTTATTTCTGAGTTCACCTTCTTCGAGAGGGGTTTGTTTATTAAAGAGAGGGACGATAAGGGATGAATAGAACATATTCATGATGACGGAGAAGATCAGGATCACTGCCCAGGTGATGAGCCAGAACCATTGCCCCGAACAACCATATACCCAGAGGATGATGGCCAGGATTCCGCCGCCGATAATAATAGAAAGCAACCATCCTTTCACCTTGTCGAAAACAAACGTTTTCACCGAGGTAAGGTTAAACCCGAACTTCTTTTCAATATAAAAAGTATGGTAGACCTGGAAGGGCAGGCCCAGCAGGTCGGTTGCCAGCCCGAGTATTCCGAAGAAGAGAACAGCCCTGAAAAACGGCCCGCTGAACCACGATCCGACAGTGGTATCGAGCCAGCCCAGCAAACCCCAGCCGATGATCATCAGCATAACGAAAGTGGACAAGGAAGAGGTCAGGAGTTCAAAACGGTCGTTTACCTTTTCATAAAGCTGTGATTTTTTGTATTTCTCTTCGTCATAAATCCCGGACAATTCAACAGGCAGCTTATCTGACCAGTACAAGCGGTTAAGCCAGTTCAGGTATCTTTCAGCAACGTACTGAATAATAATAAGCAGGATGATGATCAGGAAAAAGTAGTTGGTCATGTTTCTGAGAATAAAGATGATCAGATATATCCCATGATGAGGTAAACCAGGAAACCGACACATTCATGGAATAAGCTCTGGTAGAAGATCAAACCGCCGATATTGGGTAAAAGCAGGTGTTCGGCGGTAAAGACCCGTTTTCCCACGTTTTTGTTGGTCGTAAAAAAATCACAGTTCAGCCCGACTTTACGGTAACAGGCTACAGCCCGTCTCATGTGAAAGGCTGAAGTGATCAGCAAATACCTGCCGTCCGGCAATTCTCTTTTCAGGATCTGAGCCGAGTATACGGCATTTTGCCTGGTATTGTCAGACAAAGAATCCACCAGGATATCGGTAGCCGGGATGCCAATTGACACCAGGTATTTTTTCAGCAGGGGTCCCTCTTTCATATCCCTGAGCCTGAAATCACCTGATCCTCCTGAAAGAAGAATCTTCCGGATGCGTCCTGCCTTGTAAAGGGAAAGAGCCTGAAGTATGCGATCGGTGTTATTTCTGAAGATGAGACGGTTGTTCTGCCTGTCTTCCTGAACCATGCCTCCTCCCAGCACGATACCGGCGTCGTAGACCTGTGCAAGATCGCTCACCCTGGTAACCGGTTTTTCCCACCATCTCATTATTTCATCGGCAATGAAGAGGTTCCCGAACAGAAAATACAAGATGAAAGTCAGCCAGAGCAGTTTTTTAGCTTTCACCTTATTCTTAAGCAATAGACTGATTAACAGCAGAATGCCCAGCCACAAAAAAGGCGAAAGAAAGAATTCCAGAATTTTCGACAGGTAAAAAAATATCATATATACAGATAAAATCTTTAATAGCTGCCGGCTCTCTTCCTGAGAAACCACTCTGCAGACAACAAAAGTAACAGCAGAAGGAAGACCCAGGGCAGGTTGATCCAATCGTTGAACCGTTTCTGAGTATAGGAGATGTTTTTAATGTCTTCCCTTTTTAATAGCAGATCAGTCAGTTTTTGAGCATCCCTGGCCAGTACCATTTCTCCGTTGTGTTGATGGGCAAGGTTAAATAACAACGAAAAATCGGCTGTCGTATTCACATTTTCCAGGTGGACCGGAGCGATGGTAAATTCACCCTTTACCTGGTAGATCTTCCCGGAAATTTTTGTTTGCGCCATGTATCTGTATGTGCCGGGAGGGAATAAACCTGCATTCAGCTGATAGGCATTATTGCCCTTTGTAAATGAGAAAGGAAAGGTCTTGTTATCTTCATTAGTGATGGTAAGTTCTATCTCCGGGTCAGTAATAAGTTCATAGGATGGATTATAGACCTCGGCACTCATGGTGACCGGTTCATTTTCCTGGAACTGGTGGCTGCAATTCACCTTAAAAAAGTCCTTGGTAACCCTTACCGAAAGATATTGTATCGTTTTGGTTATCAATTCATTGAAAGCATCGTGGTTGTTTTTTCTCGAATACACGAACAACTTCCATTTCCATAATCCTTCGCCTGCGATCACGCCATACTTCCGGGTCGGTTCCTGTCCGAAGAGCAGCAAAGGCCTGTCGTAGACAAGGTTGCCGATTTTCTGGTAAAAAAGTGTTGATGCAGAATTCTGGGTTTTATAATTGCCAAAGGGGCAATTCAGCGGGGGGAAGTCCTGGATGAGTTTCCTGGTTTCATCGGACAGGGTAAACAGGGCGAAATCGTTTTTTAATGCCGGCTGGCTTTCTGTGAAGCTGACCTTATCCTGCTGAACCGATAACCCGGTTTTCAATGTATTAAAAAGAGGCAGATTTGAAGCGGCTCCAAGGATATAAAGTATGGGTATCCCTCCGTCGGCGGCTTTACTGATGACGGAGGCAGCATTCTGTCGTGCTGAAGGCAACTGATTGAGGATGACCAGGTTATATGGATTTACTGTTTCACTGAATTCGTCGATATTAGATACTTTTACTTCATAATTGGCATTGCTTTCGATGCCGTCTTTCAGTGCCGCCACATCAGGGTGAGGGACAGCCGTCAGAATGAGGATTTTTTCTTTTCCCTGGAGGACATTGACAAAAATATCCTGTTCGTTATTTGAAAGACTTATTTCAGCTGGTAATTGGCTTAACCGGATGCGATACCGCTGGAGACCTGCTTCTTTGGCATCGAGCTGAAGATTGATGGTTTCCAGGTATTTTACTGAATTGATGGTGATATTTTTGGAGAATAGGATTTGATCTCCTTTCAATACTTTTAATGAACAGGAGGAACCCGGAAACTGGCTTGCCCTGACCAGTATCTCTACCGGGAATTTATTACCCAGTATGGTAGTTCGGTTATAATTGACTTTGGCGATCAGCAGGTCTTTCTGAGGGGTAGTATCGCCCATAGCTATTGTATAAACGGGGAAAGTAACCTTTTCTGAGGAATACAGGGGGTTGATGCCTTTATTATACAGGCCATCACTGGCAATGACAAGCGCCCCCACATTCCGGTGCGCGTACCTTGTCTGGATCTCATCAACAAGGTCAGTGATATTTGTTGTTTTTTGGTTGTACCGGAAGTTTATTTCTTCTGAAAACCTGTCGCCAAAGGAGTAAGAACGAACATCGAATTTTTTACCAAGGTCCCTGATCAGCGTACGAAGAACATCCGGGTAATCATTTTTGTAAAAGCTTGAATCCCTGTTAATAAGGATAGATTCGGATTGGTCCTGGGCGATAATAATGACCGGTTTTTCGACCTGTTTGACCAATGTTTTGAGCAAAGGAGAAAGGAGGAGGAAAGCGATGAGGCTGACAGACATGAATCTCAGACCGGTAAGGGCAAGCAGGAGCCTGTGTGAGAAATCATTTTTTGTGTCTTTATAATATAATATGGTAGCCAACCCTGCGCCGAGTGCGAGGCAGAAGATGATGAACCAGAAAGGGTATTCGGTGACTATACTCAAAACAGAATGTATTACAGTGAAAAAGATAATGTAGTAACGCCAGAAAGAGGGATCAGGTATTCATTCCCCCGCAAACATTAATAACCTGGCCGGTGATGTATGCAGAGAGTCCGGAAGCAAGGAAGAGGGCCAGCCGGGCAACATCTTCCGGTTTGCCGGCTCTTTTCAGCGGGATATCTTTTATCCATTCCTGTTTCACTTCCTCGGTCAGTTTGTTTGTCATCTCTGTTTCAATAAATCCGGGGGCAATGGCATTGCAGCGGATGTTCCTGGCCCCCAATTCCTGGGCAACACTCTTGGTAAATCCTATCAACCCTGCTTTTGAGGCTGAGTAATTAGACTGACCGGCATTGCCGCTTACACCAACAACAGAACTCATATTGATAATGGAACCGCTTTTTTGTCTGAGCATCACCTTTTGAACCGCCTTGGTATGATTGAACACCGATTTGAGGTTGACTTTGATGACGATGTCCCAGTCGGATTCGGTCATTCTGAGCAGGAGGTTATCGCGGGTGATACCTGCATTATTCACCAGAATATCAATGGTTCCGAAATCATTTACCACCTTGTCGATCAGGCTTTCAGCCGCGCTGAAGTCACTCGCATCTGAAGCATAGGCTTTGGCTTTTACACCAAAAGCATGTAATTCATTTTCAAGCGCTTGAGCTTGTTCATCATAAAAAAGATCTGAGAAAGCCAGGTTAGCTCCTTCAGAAGCAAACATTAAAGCGATGGCTTTTCCAATTCCCCGTGAACCGCCGGTTATCAGGGCAGTTTTCGATTCAAGTAATTTCATATTATTGTATTAATGACTGCTAAAAGTTGACAAAAATACGCAAGATTTGAATTATAATTGCCTTTCATCCGGTATTTGAGCATTCTGATCCGGCTTTTATCCCGAAATGAATTTGACATGAGGTATCTGCAATGTTTTTTTGCATATCTTGGGAGGTGTTTTCTGAACACCCTGAATAAGGAGATCAACATTTATGTTTTAACCTGAAAAGATCATTATGCTGAATCGTATTCAATTACGGATTGTTTTGGTTGCATTGTGTCTTACAGGATTATTCCTGGCTGGCTTTTTTATGTTAAAAGCCTGGGAAAGAAACAATCTTGCAAAGACGATGAAGGAATTTCAGCGGCAGCAATTGAGCATGCTCAGAAATGTAGTTTCCATCCGGAGTGAGAGTGTGAAGTTTTTTACAATCGATTATTCACAATGGGATGAGATGGTCACTTTTATTGAAAACCATGACCAGAAATGGGTTGAGAAAAATGTGCTGAATATTTTGTCGAATTATGGGGTCGACCAGCTATGGGTACTCAATGATCAGTTTGATTCTGTTATATACAGGACTAATAATGATGCACACGGATTGGGTGAATTGCTTCCGGATAAGGGACAATTACCGTTGATTGTTAAGGAGAACAAGTTTCCCCATTTTTTTGTGACCGGCAAGCAGGGATTGATTGAGATTTTTGGTGCGCCTGTTCAATATCAATATGATAAACCCAGGATCACACAGGCCAGGGGATGGTTATTTACAGGAAAACAATGGGATGCTGATGAACTGGAAAAGATATCGGATCTCACTTCAAGTGTGTTAACCCTGGATACAATTACCATGACCAGGGTCGAAGAGAGTAAAGAAATTACCGGGACAAACGATATCGAAGTATCATTGGTCCTGGAAGGCTGGAGCAGCCGTCCCATAGCCGTTCTCAGGTCAGTGGCTGCTTTTCCGTTCCTGCAGGAATACAGGTTGGGTTTTACCCGCTTTACATATATTTCGATATTTTTTGCGTTTATTCTCATTATAATCGTTTCTATCCTCATATTCCGTTCTGTTGAAATTCCGCTCAGGTTTTTGAATAAAACTCTGGAAATGAGAGACATGAAATATCTGGAACCGCTAAAGAACCAACGTAACCAGTTTGGAAAGCTATCGAAGCTTATTTCAGGATTTTTTGAACAGGAAGCTCTTTTCCATGAGATCCAGAAAAGAAAAAAGCTGGAGATCGACCTTGAGCAAAGCGAGAGAAGATATCGTCTTTTAGTAGAAAAAAGCCCCGATGTTCTTTGGATAGCCAATGAAATGGGTAATTGCATATACCTGAGTTCCAATGTAATAAATGTTTTTGGACTTCAGCCTGAGGAGATTATTGATCATGAAAATAGTTGGGAATTATTTGTTCATCCGGATGACTATTATGAAATGAACCTGAAATTCAGCAACTTTATAGTATCAGGAGAACTCTATGAATGTGAATACAGGTTTTTAAAGAAGGACATGAATTATGTGTGGGTTTCTGAAAAAGCCATTTCGCAGTTTGAGAATGATGGTGAAAAATTCTTTTGCGGAAGAATTACGGATATTACTCATTATAAGGAGCTTGAAAAGAAATTGTTCGACTCAGAGCAGGAGTTCAGGGTATTGTTTGAGCAAAATCCATTCGGGGTAGGATTGGTTACCCTTCCTGATCTGAGGTTTGTGAAGGTGAACAAAGCACTTTGCGATATGCTGGGTTATACTGAGAAGGAGATGGTAAAGATCACCATCGAAGAGATAAGCGCCAAGGATGAATTTCCCGGAGAGCTTGAGAAGGCAAGGGTAATGAGAGCGGATGGGGATGGCCGGTTTTCAATTGAAAAAAAATTGAAAAAGAAAAATGGTGAATGGATATGGTGTCACCTGACAGGATCTTATATTAAAGACAAGAAAGGAAATGAAGTATACAGCTGCGGGGTCATTGAAAATATCACCAGCAAGAAAATTACTGAAGACGCCTTAAAAAGGGAACATTCACTCTTACTTGCCTTAATGGATAATGTTCCTGATCCGATCTTTTATAAAAACAGAGAGGGTGTTTATATCAATGCCAACAAGGCAACAATTAAGTTATTGGAAAGTCTTGGATATGAGAACCCTATCGGAAAAAGAGATTTAGAAGTATTTGAAAATCAGGATATTGCTAATCACTATAGGCAGGATGACATCAATATTTTTGAAACAGGGGAACCCATCATTAACAAAGAGGAGCAAGTGGTTTCAAAAGATGGAAACGTGGTCTGGATTTTAACCACCAAGATACCGATTTCCATTTTTAGTAATGAAAATGATGTAGTAGTAGGTATTTTGAGAATTATAACTGAGAAGAAGGAGACAGAATTAAAGCTCATACAGTATGCCCAGGAATTGAAGGAATCCAACAGTTCTAAAGACAAGTTCATGTCTATCCTGGCACATGACCTGAAAAATCCCTTTAACGCCATTTTAGGATTTTCATCGGTTTTATCGGAGGAGTATGATGAATATACCGATGAAGAAAGAAAGCATTTCATCAGCAATATCTTTCATGCTTCTGAGAACACGTTCGCTCTTATTCATAACATACTGGAGTGGTCCAGGGCGCAGACAGGAAGAATTGAATTCAAACAGGAATACCACGACCTGAGTACACTGGTAAACGAAACGATAAAACTGCTGAAGCCATCTATCGATGCCAAGAAAATTCATGTTTCTAACGGGGTTCCTTTTAATACACAGATTTTTGCTGATGAAAATATAATACGAACCATCCTTAGAAATATGCTTTCTAATTCGGTGAAATTCACAGATCCCGGAGGATCGGTAAAATTGAGGGTCCGGTCCCTGAATCATGATCTGCTCGAGGTTTGTATTGAGGATAACGGATTAGGAATACCGGAAGATGGACTGGCTAAGCTCTTCAAAATCGATGAACCATACAGAAGAGAAGGCACAACCGGAGAGCAGGGGACTGGTTTGGGACTGATCATATGCAAAGAATTTGTTGAGAAAAGTGGCGGGATGATATGGATTGAAAGCAAGGAAGGCGTTGGGACAAAATTCTTTTTTACCATGCCCACTGAAAAGTCTGGTTAAGTTGTTAAAAATGAATTAGTAACAAATGTATTTCATAAAAAAATGATTAAAAGCAACCTTTCCCTGGTATTTTTTTTCATCTGGAGCGTTTCTTTGTGTCAGACAACCTCTGCATCGCAGGAATTGTCCATTTCACCTGTTTCTGAGAAGTTTCCCCGCAAATTGATCAATGACGGTCAAAGCTGGGTTAATTCACCAAATGCCAAAGATCAACAGACCGTAGGACTGGGTTACCTGTTAATGGCCCGTGGATATTCACTGTTGGGTGAAGATGATAAATCCATAAAATTAGTCAACCAGGCCTGTGCTGAATTTGAAAAGAATAAAGAGTATAAGTCGTTGTTTGATGCAAAGCTAAAACTGGCTGAAATTTACTTATCGGAGGGGGAGTTTGAGAAATCCTCTGAAGTTTATGTCCAGCTATTAAATGACGCCGAGGACCAATCAGATACATTGCATATGATCTTGGCAAACAATGGGTTGGGTATTATTTTCCGAAATTTAAGGGAATATTACAAAGCGAAACAATGTTACGACAATGCACTGGAAATGTGCCGCCAGCTTAATGATGATTATTGTTATTCAGTTACTTATAAAAATCTGGGGACTTATTATTTCTATCTGAAGAATTACGACAAAGCGGTTGATTTCTATCAGAAGTCATATACCTATTGGGCAAAAAGGGAAGATCATGAAGATCAGTGCGGACTGATAAACAATATAGGAAATGCTTTCCGGGAAAAAGGAGACCTGGATCAGGCCAAGAAAGAATACATTAAAGCCTTTGATATTTCCAATGCTCTGGGTTCCAATTATTTGCATGTTGTTATTTTAAAAAATCTAGGAATTTTGGCCATCAAGGAGAAAAAGATACCCTTAGCTTTAAGATACTTTAATGAGGCCATTGGGTCGGCACACAATTACGGACTTATAAGGATTGAACAGGAGATCCTTTACCAGGAGTCTGTATTAAAATACCAGTCAGGGGACTATAAATCTGCCTATGAAAAGTATACCCTGTACGAGAATAACCGGGATTCCATTTATACAGCCGATCGTACAGAAAACGTAATTAAGCTGATCAATAAACTGGAAACGGAAAAGGAAAGAAAGATAATTGAGGGGATAAAAAGGGAACATCAAATCCGCGAGTTGACAAATACCAGGAATATCCTGGTTCTGGTGCTGATATTGCTGTTGATGGGAGTTGTTGTTATTGTACTGATCTATGGAAACAGATCAAAACAGAAGGTTACCTTGGCACTTGAGGACCAACGGGATAGGATAATGGTTCAGAAAGATGAACTTGCCAAACTGAACCGGACCCTGACTGAAGCTCAGAACAACCTGGAGTCACAGGTTCTTCAGCGTACGTATGAATTGCAGCGGATGAATGATCTGATGAGGGAAGAAATGGAAGAAAGAAAGAAAGCAGTCCAATCGCTGCATGACTACCAGGAATATCTGATGGAGCTGTTGAATAGTGTAGCGGATCCATTATTTGTAAAGGATACCGGGCACAAATGGGTTTTACTGAATGCGGCATTTGGAAAATTTATAGGCAGAAAGGTTGAAGATTTGATCGGTAAGAGTGATGACGACATTTTTTTACAGGAGGAAGCGCACGAATTCTGGGAGAAAGATGATCTTGTTTTTGCCACTGGGGAAGAAAATGAAAATGAAGAGTTGTTAACGCCGGAAGATGGAAAAACCCGGACAATCAGGACAAAAAAACAACTTAACCGGTGAGAAAGAATTGGAAAAGCAGATACTTTCGCTGAATCAGAACCTGGAGGAAAAAATAATGGAGCGTACCCAGCGTCTGAATTATTCCATTCAGCAGTTGGAAGCTGAAATTCAGAAAAGGAGCAGGATAGAAGAGGAATTGATAAAGGAGAAGGTAAAGGCTGAGGAGTCAGACCGGCTAAAATCAAATTTTCTTGCCAATATGAGCCATGAATTCCGGACACCACTTAACGGTGTCCTTGGTAATGCAGAGATTCTCCTTGATGAGAACAGGATTCCTACCATTGTGGAACCTGTAAAAAGGATACAGGAATCCGGTTTGAGGTTGTTGCGTACTATTGATTCGATCATCCTCATCTCCAGATTGCAGTCAGGCCAGGAAATACCCGATCTGAAAGAGGTGGATGTCGTTTCGCTGGTTCTTAATGAAGTCGGTCTGCAAAAAGAAAGGGCATTGAAAGCAGGACTTTATCTTGAAACCAAGATGGATGATGTGTCAAAAGTTTTTGCCGACAAGGAGTTTGTTGCTGAGGTACTCAGACAATTGCTGGATAATGCGATAAAATTTACACAGGAGGGTGGAGTTACCGTGGAGATCAGAAACCGGGAGATGGGAAAGCAGGAAGGGGTGCTTATATCATTGAGAGATACAGGTTTAGGGATTGCCGATTCGCAAATGGAGATGATCTTTGAGAATTTCCGTCAGATCAGTGAAGGGTGGGGAAGGCATTATGAAGGCAACGGGCTGGGTTTATCAATTTGTAAGTTAATGGTTGAAAAAATGAAGGGTGAAATTTGGGTTGAACAGAATGAACCGGGGGGTTCTATTCTAAATGTCTGGTTATTAAATGTATAGCTGTAAATTTATATGAATGGGGGACTGCCATATGAATACACGCAATAAAGTTGCAATAATTTTTCTGATCGCCATCGCTCTATATGGTATTGCCATTGCGGCCATCATGCTTATTCAGCGAAACCAGGAGAGATTATTGCTTTCTTCACAATTACAGGACTTCCGGTTATCAACCCGGGCAGCCCTGCAGTCGAAAGAGGATGTGCTTAATAATATTGCTGTAGATTACACCTATTGGGATGATATGGTGAAATACCTTTCCAGTAAGGATTCGAAATTGATGCTGTATGGACTTATAATCTTGACAAGGAATTGATCTTTTACCAGAACAATCAGCGCCCAATAGGTGACAAAGTCATATTCCCGGCCGGGGTTTTCTCCTATCTTTATGAACATAGGTTTATCAAGTATTATTTTGTATTGCCGGAAGGTGTTTTTTACGTCAGCGGTTCTACCATTCATTATACCAATGATCCCGACAGGAAAAAGAACCCTGAAGGTTACTTTTTTGCTGCAAAGAATATTACAAAAGAATTCTCCCGCAACCTGGAAGTATTGACAAACGGAGTGATATCTCTTGAATCTGTTGAGACTAAAATGGTGGATGAAGCGACCAGAGAGGAATTAGCGATCTATATTCCGTTAAAAGGTTGGGATAATCAGAATGTTAAATACCTGGTCAATACCAAACCTGCTCCGCTTGCTTCTGCCTTCATCAAACTATCTTCTTTATCCATGGCCCTGTTTATCGGGATTGGCATTGGTATATTATTGATCCAGTTTGTGTTATTCGGTTATTGGGTAACTATACCTCTCAGGATTTTAACAGAAGGAGTAAGAACAGAGGAGTTGGACCTGATATCTTCAATGAAGAAGAAGAATAATGAATTCGGGCAGTTAGCCCGCCTGCTGGAAGATTTCCTGAATCACAAGAAAAAACTCGAAAAAGAATCATCTGAACGGAAGCACGCTGAGAATATGCTTTCGGAAAGTGAAGAGAAATTCTCAAAGGCTTTTCTTTTCAATCCGACCCCGATGCTGATCAGTTCAGTTAGCAATGGGTCTCTTCTTAGTGTTAATGAGAGTTTTATCAGGCTTTCCGGATACAGCTCACTGGAATTGCTTGGCAAACCCCTGGATGACCTGGGATTATTCACCGACAGTGATTTTATCCCAGTCGTACTCAACGACTTATTTGTGAACAGGCAGGATGGCGGATATGAAACAGTCCTCAGGAACAGAAAGGGAGAAACAAGATATGTACTAGTTAAGAGTGACCGGATATTTTTACAAAGTATTGAGTGTTTATTAACTGTTATAGTGGATATTACAGATAGGAAGCAGGTTGAAATCGCATTGGAGGTCGCCAGGGAAAAAGCAGAAGAGTCGGACAGGCTGAAGTACTTCTTAATGTTAAATATGAGTCATGAGATCAGGACTCCTATGACGGGTGTCCTGGGTTTTGCTGAGCTGATCAGGGAGGATACGAAGGAAACATTTATCAGGGAACTGGCCGACAAGATACTTATCTCAGCTGAAAGACTGTTATCAACCCTGAATTCAATCATGCTGCTGGCAGAAATACAATCTGGAAATATTACAGTTCACATGCAGACCGTCGACCTGGGTTCAACTGTAAAAACTGTAATTGATAAGCTTTTACCGCTTGCTACGGCCAAATCTTTGTCGGTCATTTCCAACTTAGCAGATGGCTTAATAATTGAGGGAGACCAGGAGATGCTTTTCCAGATTATTGAAAGGATCATGGACAATGCTATAAAATACACAGAATCAGGGGGAATAAGCATACATGCAGGCAGGGAAACCATAGAAACAACTGATTGGGCCTATGTCAGGATCACAGATACCGGAATCGGGATCCCAAGCAAAAGGGTCAATGATATATTTTTAGAATTCAAGCAGTTAAGTGAAGGAATAGGCAGAAACTTTGAAGGAATAGGGCTGGGACTTACTATTTCGAAACGCTTATGTGATATTCTCAACGGAGAGATCTCGGTTGAAAGCGAAATGAATAAGGGGTCGACATTTATTATCAGATTTCCGTTCAATCAGATTTCTTCTTAATTTTATCCTGGGGATTGGGAAAAAAAATTAACAGAATCATGGAGGGATCAGAAAAAGGGGAAACCACCATTCTTATCGTTGATGATGATATTTTTACCGGAGAGCTGACAACAGTTTATCTCAAAAAAGATTATCAAGTGACCTTTGCCAGTAAACCGGCTCAGGCATTAGATCTTGCGCTGGTAAAAGCATTTTCCATCATCCTGATGGATGTAAACCTGGGAACTGGTGTGAGGGGGGAAACACTGGTAGCCCGTATCCGGCAGTCAGGAGCCAATACACAAACACCTATTGTTGCTGTAACCGGCTTTTCCGGTGCAGAAGAAAAAGATGAGTTTTTAAAAGCCGGGTTTACTCATTTTTTACCCAAACCTTTTTACAAGGCCACGTTGCTGGCCCTTATCAATACTATCCTTCATGAAAAGCAGGATGCTACAACCACCTGACCAGGTTTATATCCTGGCGGTGAGGCAGCAGGTCATTTTTGGGATAAAGCCTGAAGGCATAATCATAAACCCCGGAAGTTCTTAAAGGCATTTCACACACGAAAGTGAGCTTTTTATCATCAATTTTCTGCAGGGTAAACTCCTTGATCAGCGCTACAGCATTCACTTCATCATTTTCTTTTACGCCAAAAACCACTTCAATCCCTATGTCATCAGGCGAAAGCTCATTGATGTCCAGTACGATCTCTGCCTGGAACACTTCTCCCAGGGAAAGAGGTCTTGTACTTGAGTTCGGAGTTTTAACAGAGATCACCTCGATGTTCTCAAATCCGCCCAATATTTTCTTTTTCCAGGAGGCTATCCGTCCTGCAACCCTGTAATTATCGGCTGAAAGCAATTTTGACCGGGAGATGAGTTTGCCGTAGAATTTGTCAAAATACTCATCCAGCATTCTCTTCATGGTATAATGAGGGGCTACTTCAGAGATGGTGTTTTTGATATACTGAATCCATTGGTGAGGGATATTCTGGTCACTTCTGTGATAGAAGAGAGGGGTAATTTCTTCTTCAAGAATGTTATATATCGTTTCGGCGTCCAGTTCATCCTGGAAGCTCTGGTTCTGATAGGTTCTTTTCTCTTTCAATGCCCACCCGGCTTCAGGGCGGTAACCCTCAGCCCACCATCCGTCAAGAACACTGAAATTAATCACTCCGTTCATAGCGGCTTTTTCACCACTGGTACCTGAGGCTTCCATCGGACGGGTGGGGGTATTCAACCATACATCTACCCCGGAAACCAATTTTTTAGCCAGCGCCATGTCGTAATTTTCTACAAAGATGATCCTTCCCTGGAACTCAGGTAGGCGTGAAACTTCTATGATACGTTTAATGAAATCCTGACCCGCCTTATCATTTGGATGGGCTTTCCCTGCAAATACGATCTGGATAGGGTGAGTGGGATGGTTTACCAATTCTTTAAGCCTGTCGATATTGGAGAAAAGCAGGTGTGCCCTTTTATATGTGGCAAAGCGCCTTGCAAAACCAATGGTCAGCACATTGTCATCCAGTCTGTTAAGTATCTCCAGGATGATCTTGGGATTCTCCTGCCTGCGGGTAAGGTCATTGGAGAGTTTCAGCCTGATCTCCTCCATGAGCGAGCTTCGGAGCTGGTTCCTGATTTTCCAGATCAGTTCATCGCTCACTTCATGGATCTTTTTCCAGTGGATGGGATTCGACTGGTCGCTGAACAGCTCAGGGCCTATTCGTTCCAGATATAACTTTTTCCATGCACTGGCTGTCCAGGTTGGCATATGCACACCGTTTGTAATATAACTGATATGCAACTCTTCAGGGAAATACCCGTCATAAAGGTACTTGAACATCTTTTGGCTGACCCGTCCGTGGATACGGCTAACCCCGTTGATCTCCTGAGATAACCTGGCTGCCAGAACACTCATCGAGAATTTCTCGTCGGGTTTGTTCTCAATGCCCCTTCCCAGGTTCATAAAGGTGTCCCAGCTTATATTCAACCTGTCGGCATAATGAGGAATATAGGTTCGCAGGGTATCTTCAACAAAGGCATCATGGCCTGCCGGAACCGGTGTATGGGTTGTAAACAGGGAGGAAGACCTCACTACTTCCAGGGCCTGGTTGAAACTGAGTTTCTCCTCCTGGACATATTTCCGTAACCTCTCCAGCCCGATAAACGCGGCATGACCTTCATTACAGTGGTATATGTCCGGCTTCGCCCCGATGGCATCGAGCAGTCGTATTCCGCCAACACCGAGCAACAGCTCCTGTTTGAACCGGTTTTCCCAGTCCCCGCCATATAACTGATGGGTTACCTGCCTGTCAACCTCCTGGTTTTCTTCAATATCAGTATCCATCAGATATAATGGAATCCGGCCGACTTCCGCTTTCCATACCTTGGCATAGATGTTTCTTCCGGGAAGCGCCATACTTACCATTATGGGTTCACCTTTTGAATTTCGTACCTGTTGAACAGGCAGTTGTGTGATCTGCTGAGGGATCATCTTCGATATCTGGTCACCATATAAAGAAATGGTCTGACTAAAATATCCATACCGGTATAACAATCCAATTCCTATGATATTCACATTGCTGTCGGAAGCTTCCTTCAGGTAATCTCCGGCAAGCATTCCCAATCCGCCTGAATAGATCTTCAGTGTATCATTCAACCCATACTCCATACTGAAGTAGGCCACTGTATGGGAAGGCTTGTTGACTGCCTGGGCCATATAATTATCGAAGTGAGCAGCCACTTCAGAAAGCTTCTGAATGAAATCCTTATTCATCGACAACATTTTAATGTGGTCGAATGAAAGCATTTCGATAAGTTTCATGGGGTTAAAGCCCGACTCTTCCCACAGGACCTTATCTGTCATCTCAAAAAGCTCATAGGCTTCATCATTCCAACACCACCAGAAGTTAGCTGCCAGACGCTGAAGGTCCTTGAGATGAGGCGGTAGGCTTGGTTTCACCATAATTTTTTTCCATACCGGAAGGTTTGTTTTCTCACTTCCGGTAATAGTGTAATAATCAATACTTTGTTTACTCCAGAACAGGTGCGCTCTTTCTTCAACCTTGGATAAGGCCACTGAAAAAGCATCGAGATAAGCGCTGACCAGGTTTTCCCATAAGGCAGTCTGGGAAAGCTCTCCGGCTAACTTCCTGATATTCTTAATCTCGCCTGGTTTCTTATTTGAAAACTCACTAATAATGGTCGTTATTTTCTCCACCACTTCCACTGCATTGTCCTCATTACGATTAACCACAGAAATGGCACCGTCAAGCCTTGAGGCTTTTGAGATGATCCAGGCTCCGAAACCGGTAAGGGAGGTTGTTATCGTAGGGATCCTGAAAGCCAGGCTTTCAAGCGGGGTATATCCCCAGGGTTCATAATAAGATGGAAAAACAGACAGGTCAAACCCGATGAGCAGGTCATAATAATGCAAGTCAAAAATGCCATCACTCCCGTTAAGGAAAGCAGGTACGAAAATGATCTTTACCTTATCTTCCTTCAGGTTTTGCAACCCGGTAGCCCTGATCCGGCCGAGGACCGGATCATGCTCGGTATCGAAAAGGTCGTGGGTCAGGTAAGGAGATACCTGACATTCACTCCCTTTCTGATTGTTAAGCCTTTTTAATACGATGGGATTGGGTCCTGTCTGATGAGCCGGTACCATGATAAAGGCGATCACTTCCTTTTGAAGCCCGGGGTCTTTATTGAGTTTCCACATCGAATCAATGAAAAGGTCGATCCCTTTGTTCCGGAATTCATATCTTCCACTGTTTATTATAAGCAGGCTGTCTTCTGCCGGTGCATAGCCAAGGACTGCAGCAGCCACTTTAAGGAGGCTTTGTCTGGCTCCGGCCCGTTTTTCGTTAAAGATCCCGTTTCCGGGTACAAATGAGTTCTCGAAACCATTCGGTGTGACCACATCTGCCTTTTTACCCAGAAACTGGATACATTCAGGATTAGTGATCTCACTCACGGTAGTAAAAGCATCAGCCTGCTGTGCGGCTATTTTTTCAAGAGAATATTTTGCTCTGATACCCAGGTTGTTTGCCAGCTGGTCGGGCTGATAAGTGGATAAATCACGGTATAAAGGCATAAAGTTTCCGGCAATCGATCTTCCCATAACGGTGGCATGGGTGGTAAACACTGTCCCTGCCTGCGGTACATTGTCCTTAAGGTAGAGGACCCCGGTCCCTGTCATCCATTCATGAAAGTGAGCGATCAGCCTGTCCTGGGCCGACAAATAGAATTTATAGTAGCTTTCGATGATTTGGGCAGCTGCATATCCGAACAAGGCTGGCTCAATATAATCCCACTGACCGGTTATTGAGTCAAGCTGGTACTTCACCCAGTAATCGGCAAAAATTTTGTCTTTCCCCGAAAAATAAGGAGTGAAATCAACCAGTAAAACCTGGGGAGAGCCCTCAATATTCCACCTTCCGATCCGGAACCTGAGTCCTTCCATTTCAGCCTTCTCTCTCCAGGCCCTGAATAAGGTCTTGTCTTCCAGAAACTCAGGGTTATCCTGGATCTCCATCCATACATCCGGTCCGATCAGAAAATACTGGCCATCGAATATCTTTGTCAGCGTGAGGGCTTTGGTTGAAACTACCGTATAAATTCCACCTACTTTGTTACATACTTCCCAGCTTACCTCAAACAGGTAACCGGGTCTGGACTGTTCTTTTTCGATCATGTTTTTCTTTCTTTCTTTCTTTTCTGATAGTATTAAACAAAAGTTTTTACAAAGAGGTTAATCACATTAATATTATAAATCTAACTAATTGATAATCAATAAAATAAAATAAAGATTGCCGGTCGTTTATGTAAATCTGGTTTGCTGAGTTTCTTCCAGTTTCTCACAGAATCTGAAATAATAAGCTGATTGTCAGATAAAAGATCACAGGAAACGCTGACATGGGTATCCTCTTTGCAGGATGCCAGGATACTTTCGAGAAGTTTCTCATTTCTGTAAGGGGTTTCCATGAATATCTGGGATTCTCCGTTCATCCTCGCAATTTTCTCAATTTCCCTGATTTTTCTAATCCTTGCCGTCTTATCGATGGGCAGATATCCGTGAAAACAGAACTTCTGGCCGTTGGCCCCTGAAGCCATTAATGCCAGGAAGACCGATGAGGCTCCCGGAAGGGGAACCACTTCAACCCCAGAGGAGTGGGCCAGCCTTACCGCTTCTGCCCCGGGATCGGCAATACAGGGCAAACCGGCCTCCGACATCAGTCCCACATTCTTCCCCGCCAGGATATAAGGCAAAAACAGCCCGGTTTCTTCGGGTTTTGACTGTTCATTCAGGACAAGAAAGGTAACGTTGTCAAAATGTGTAGAATAACCTGTACTCTTTAAGAATCTCCTGGCCGTAGTCAGTTCTTCCACTATAAATACATCAATGGTATTAAGCAGTTCCAGCGGAAAGAAAAGAGGCGGGAAGACGGGGTTATTTCCGATGGGAGTCGGTATAAGATACAGTTTGCCGGTCTTCATCCGTATAGGGTTTGTTACCATGGTAAAGCGGCCAGATCAACATTTCCGCCTGAGAGGATGATCCCTGCTTTCAATCCTTTCAGCTCAATTTTTTTCTCCAGTAATCCTGCCAGGGGAACGGCAGAGGATGGTTCGATCACTATTTTCATTCTTTCCCAGATAAGGCGCATGGCTTCGATTATCGACCGCTCACTGACAGTAATGATGTCGGAAACATGATCGAGGATAATGGGGAAGGTAAGGCTTCCCAGGGAGGTTCTCAGTCCGTCGGCAATGGTATCGGGATTAACAGAAGGAACCAATTGTTTTTGTTTAAAAGAAATGAAAGCATCCTGCGCCATTTCCGGTTCAACACCTATAACACGGGTAGACGGGGAAAAGTATGCTGCCGAGAGGGCTGTACCGCTAAGCAGGCCCCCCCCTCCGACAGGGGCAAGGATCACATCGAGGGCAGGGATGTCTTCCAGCATTTCTTTGGCTGCAGTAGCCTGTCCTGCAATGATCCTGGCATCATTATAGGGATGAATCTCAATGGCACCGGTTTGTCTGATCACCTCCTCCAGGGTAGATTCCCTGGCTTCCAGTGTAGGTATACAAAAGTGTATTTCACCACCATAACCCTTTACTGCTTCAACTTTTACTTTAGCTGAATTGGCAGGCATTACCAGGTAAGCCTTAATATTTCTGAGCCTGGCAGCCCTTGCCAGCGCCTGGGCATGGTTACCGGAGGAATGGGTGGCCACCCCCATCTTCATTTCCGTAGAATTCAAACTAAAGACAGCATTGGTAGCTCCTCTCGATTTGAATGCACCGGCTTTCTGAAAGTTCTCGCACTTAAAATACAATTCACACTTAAACAAATTATTCAGTGTAGAATTTGTAAGAACCTGTGTTTTATGTATATACGGTTTGATAATTTCATGAGCATGAAGAATATCCAGGGCTGTTACTGCAGGGGTATTCATTCGGGTAAGCTCTTTTCTATGCGGGACAGGAGGTGATCGATAGCCACATCAAGGATTTTAAACGTTTCTTCAAAGTTTTTCATGTTGCCGTACCATGGATCCGGCACAGGCTGGTTTTTTCCCGGGTTAACCACATTCATCAGATAGTCGACTTTTGCTTCATCTTCATGATTTCGGGCTTCAAGCAAAACATCCCTGTAGTTGTTATGATCCATGATAAAGATCAGATCACAGGTATCAAAATCATTTGTGGTAAAAAGTCTTGCTCTATGATTGGAGATATCTAAGCCATGGTTCCCAGCAACCCTTGCAGCGCGATAGTCAGGAGGATCGCCCCTGTGAAAGGGTTCAAAACCAGCTGAATCAACTTTTATACTGGCAGTGAGCCCTGCTTTCTCCACTTTTGATTTCATTATTCCTTCAGCAAGAGGGCTTCGGCAAATATTTCCCAGGCAAACAAAAAGTATCTTCATAAGAAATTTTAAGAAGGCAAAAGTAGGCAATTACCTCCTAAAAATAAACCCTGATCAGAACGAAAGTCCCTTCAGCCCCATTCAGTGCCGGATCAGATCCTTATTTTCTTTTCCAGGTCTTCCACGTAAA
>JAPLDE010000056.1:46936-50480 GCA_026391855.1 Bacteroidota bacterium
GAGGTTAACTACAGTACGACAGGCGTGTAGAACAGTGGCATGGTCTTTATTTCCGCAATGCAGACCGATGGTTGCCAGGGAGGATTTAGTGTGTTTTTTAGCAAAATACATGGCCAGCTGTCTGGCCTGAACGATTTCTCTTTTCCTGGTTTTCGAGTTGATGCTCTCCAGAGGCAGATTGAAATAGTCGCAGATGATCTTCTGGATAAAATCTATCGAAATCTCTTTGGCAGTGTTTTTGACGAATTTGTCAATCATTTGTTTGGCCAGGTCGAGATTGATCGCTTTTTTATTGAGGGTTGACTGAGCCAGGATAGAAACGAGGGCTCCTTCAAGTTCTCTTACATTAGTAGTGATACTATAGGCAAGGTATTCAATCACATCCGGAGGCATTGCTACTCCGTCGTTGTATAATTTCTGATGAATAATCGCCGATCTGGTCTCAAAATCAGGCACTTGAAGATCAGCAGCTAAACCCCACTTAAACCTTGATAACAACCTTGTTTCCACTCCTTTAAGTTCAACAGGCGGTTTATCGGAGGTAATTACGAGTTGTTTTCCTTTTTGATGAAGGTGGTTGAATATATGGAAGAAAACGTTCTGTGTTTTTTCTTTCCCGGCTAATCCATGGATGTCATCGATGATCAGCACATCGATCATCTGGTAGAAGTGGATAAAATCGTTGTGGCTGTTATTTCTCACAGCATCAACGAATTGATGAATGAATTGCTCAGTGGTTACGTAAAGAACTGTTTTTTCAGGGAAATTATTTTTTACTTCAAGTCCGATCGCGTGAACCAGGTGGGTTTTACCAAGACCGGTAGGGCTATAGATAAAGAGGGGGTTAAAAGCGGTTTTTCCAGGGTTTTGAGCAACGGCATATCCTGCAGACCGGGCAAGCCGGTTACAATCTCCTTCAATAAAATTTTCAAATGAATAACTTTCAATGAGTTGTGATTGTACATTGATCTTTTTTAGGCCAGGGATAATAAAGGGGTTAGGTATCTCTTTTGATGTTCCCCGGTTCAGGTCAATAGGCATGGTAACATCCGGGTTCCGGGTAGCCGGTTTGTTACCTGTGGGAGTGGTGATAGTAACCAGTTCCGGATTATCGAAAGAGCTGTCCATCACAATACTGTATTCAAGACGCCCACTGCTACCCAACTCGTTTTTAATGGTTTTTTTCAGTAATGTGATATAATGCTCTTCAAGCCATTCATAAAAAAACTGGGAAGGAACCTGGATAGTAAGTACGTTTTCTTCCAGCCTTACCGGTCTGATCGGCTCAAACCAGGTTTTGAACTTCTGGAAGCTGATGTTGTCTTTGATGATTTTCAGGCAATTTTCCCAGATCTCGGTATGAGTCTTATTCATTTAAAAAAAACTTATTAAACGATTTAATAAAATAGTGCTGTTTAATGCATTAACAAACAATGTACTAAGTAATGCAGCCTTACAGTAATAGCTCTTTCAGATAGTGTGTTTAGGTGCGGGCCGACAAAAATGCAACCGAAAAAGTGAAAAACGGATGAAAAAAATACTTGACTTTTCTCAAAAAAAGGTTTAGATTCCTCTTCCTTCTGAACCTCACGTTTTTCGTTCCATGTTGGTGATTTCTAATTTTTTCCAATCTTATTTAATTTTGATATAAATAATAAGAAGTTGAAAATCAATCACTTGTATTTATACGCTACAATTCGGGGCGTAAATTTAACCAACATGTAAATCAGGCAGTTGTAGTTTTGTGTATGGGGCCTCCTTGCTTTAATGTGCTATAATACAGGTTACTATCTTAAAGGGCATTATGCTGAAATGCCTTTGATTACTGAGTTTGTGATGTCTAAAATACAATATTAATTCAAGGTGAAACAACTGTTAATAAATTTTTAAGAAAATATATATTTTTCGCAACATGTTGATAATATGGTTATTAGCTAAAATGAGCCTAAATACCGGATTTCAATGCCTTGTTTTTTCTTCAGTGCAGATTGGATTTGTTCTGAATCTCTGCGGCGGACAGAAAAGTCAAGAATACACTCCAGGTTGAAATCAGAAGTCAGGATTCCCAGGTGCTTTTCCTTGGCAAATTTCATCACCTCATTCAGCATCCCATAAGTAAAAGTTAAGCGGTAATGGTCCATGACCATTCTTTCCACTATTGTGGCCTGGCTGAGCGCTTCCCTTGAAGCGGTCCGGTAGGCATTGATCAACCCGCTGACACCCAGTTTGGTGCCGCCGAAATACCGTATCACTAATACAAGTGCATTCGTCAGATCGAACGACTGTATTTGTCCGAAAATTGGTTTACCTGCTGTTCCTGAAGGTTCACCGTCATCATTTACCCGGTATACCGACTTGTCAAAGCCAAGCTGGTAGGCATAACAATGATGGCTGGCATCGAAATACTCTTTTTTTATGGCTTTAAGTAGCTCTTTCACCTCTTCTTCCGAAGTGCAGGGCATGGCAATCCCGATGAACTTGCTTGCTTTTTCCCTGTAAATACCCGTTGTTCTTTCTGTTAAGGTACGGTACGTATCGCTGAACAGCATCATTATTCTTTACGATAAAGGTAAATATTCTGGCGGTAATATTACATTTGCTGAGCAGAAATTACTCTCTTTTACATTTCTTCATTAACTCTTTGATAATCAAATAGGAACTTATGGCTGCCACTTACCTGGGAGAATTTGCCGCCCTGGCCACTGCAGTTTGCTGGACCTTTACCGCCATCGCCTTTGAAGCCTCCGGTAAAAGAATTGGTTCTCTTGCAGTTAACCTGTTTCGGTTGGTGATTGCTTTCTTTTTCCTGGCAGTTTTCAATTATTTCCGGCGAGGCTTGTTTCTGCCTGTCGATGCTACCGGCCATCAGTGGTTTTGGCTGGCATTATCAGGAATTCTTGGTTTTACGCTGGGTGATATGGCTCTTTTTCAAGCTTTTGTGACGATAGGTGCCCGGGTTTCTCTCCTTCTGATGTCGTTGGTCCCTCCGTTAGCAGCCTTGTTAAGCTGGATTTTTCTGGGAGAAAGTCTTGGTCTTCAGAACTTTACCGGGATGTGTGTAACCCTGTTAGGGATATCGCTGGTCATACTCGGGCGTGAGACTGCTGAAGGATCGAAAACCCGCGGGAGCCTGAGTCTTTCTTACTCCTGGCAGGGTGTGGTACTTGCCATCATCGGGGCACTCGGACAGGCCTCAGGCCTGGTTATGAGCAAGCATGGCATGCAGGATTATAATCCCTTTGAAGCCTCCCAGATCAGGGTTCTATCCGGGATCATTGGTTTTGCGTTGTTGTTTTCTTTCTGGAAAAAGTGGGGAAGGGTAACCCGCGGGCTGAAAGACAGCAAAGCCATCGGCATCCTCAGTATTGGGGCTTTCTTCGGACCTTTCCTCGGTGTTTCCTTTTCCCTCATGGCCGTTCAGCATGCAAACACCGGGGTTGCCTCAACCATTATGGCCCTGACCCCGGTGCTTATTATCCCATTCTCTGTCTGGTTCTTCAGCGAAAAACTGAAATGGAAAGAAGTGATAGGAGCATTTCTTGCC
>JAPLDE010000141.1 GCA_026391855.1 Bacteroidota bacterium
CAGAGATCCCCCTGGAGATCAACCCAGGTCACAAAACCCCAGCCCCTTGACCCGGGTGTGTTAGATACCGATGGCACTCCCTGTACGCCAAAAGTTCCGTCATAGTTCGGAAAACCCGGGCCTTTCACCCAGGTCCACATGTTGGTATTTACATCGTATTTCCAAAGGTCGCAATACTCATTACCTCCGTTTACTCCTCCGTACAACCAGAAATTTCCGTCAAAATCCACCCACCCGTTGGCTTCATACAAACAAGGAGGTGTATTCCACGCGTTTGGAACTCCCTGGGTACCATAAACTCCCACATTACCCACTGTATTAGTTCCCTTCATCCATACCCACTGGCCCTGCTGGGCATAACAAACACAGCTCCCGGCCAGGAATATACAAAAAAATAAAAGAGTTCTCGGGGTTTCCATGAACAAATTAAAGAAATCTAATTGAAACAAAGATATAAAAAATGGGAGAAGCAACCCGGCAGAATTGTTTTTTATCAGGGAGTTCGCCAGGTTGTGAGCCCCTGGTTGACGAATTCATATCTTTTCACATGCCCTCCAAAGGCTTCCAGTGCATGAATTACCTTGTTTCGGGTATTCCCCGGACAATAGAAAAAGATAAAACCACCTCCTCCGGCACCGGAGATCTTCCCTCCAATAGCCCCGTTACTAATGGCCGTAAGGTACAATTCGTCGATAGCGGGGTTGGTGATGCCATCGGCCATCTGCTTCTTATATTTCCAGCTAAAATCCAGGATCTCCCCGATCTGGTCCAATTCTCCCCTGAGCAGGGCGTCTTTCATTTTAAAGGCTTGTTCTTTCAGCTTCTGCATGGCTTCGAGTGAAGCAGAATTGCCGGCCAGCACATTTTTTACCTGGTTTTCGATGATATGGGAGGAAAGACGGCTGGTTTCAGTATTGAAAAGAATGAGGTTATGGGAAAGTTCTGAAAGATATTCCTGCCTGATTCTCAGTGGGTTAACAATTACTTTATCCCCTGAGGAAAACTCCATGAAGTTAACACCGCCAAAGGTAGCAGCATATTGGTCTTGTTTTCCCCCGGCCATTTTCAGGTCAACCCTTTCTATCTCAAAGGCCAGGTGAGCCAGGTCATATTCGCCGAGGGGAAGATTGAAATATTCTGTAAAAGCTCCCAGAATGGCTACCACCAGGGTAGATGAGCTGCCAAGACCCGAGCCAGGCGGAGCATCCACATAAGTGGTAAGCCTGAAGGGGAAAGCAGGAAGGTGAAATTCCCGGACAAGCCGGTTATAGATGCCTTTGTGAAGATCGAGTCGGCCATCGATAATAAGACTTTCTGCCACTTCATATTCGTAACTTTCTTCCTTGTCGACCGCATCGAGAATGATGGTATTACCCATATTGGGTTCCAGCGTGGCGTAAGCATACATGTTGATGCTGGCATTTAAGATGGCTCCGCCGTAAAGGTCGGAAAAAGGAGCTACATCGGTTCCTCCACCGGCTAAACCCAACCGCAGAGGTGCTTTGCTTCGGATCAGCATAATTCGCGAATTTGAGGGAAAGTTCCTGATTTCATCGCTTACTCAGTGAAATAATTTCTGACATCATCCTGTCCCAACTATACTTTTTCTTTTCAAACTTCACATTTTCAACAAATTCCATTTCTTTATTCTCAGAAAAATAGGTTAAAATGGCTTTTGCAATAGAGGCCGGGTCGGGTTCCACTACATAACCGACTTTTCTGTGGGGGACAAACTCAGCCAGTCCCCCTACATTGGTGATGATCATCGGCTTATCAAAGTGATAGGCGATCTGGGTCACCCCACTCTGGGTTGCATTTTTGTATGGCTGAACAACCAGGTCGGCTGCCGAGAAATATTGATAGACCTCGGTATCAGGAATGAAATCAGTCTTCATAATTACCTGATCTTCAAGATTATATTGCCTGATCAGATCGTAATAGGGTTTGCTGTCGGTATAAAATTCGCCGGCTACCAGCAACCTGATTTTCTGCGACTTCATTTTTCCCGTACCGAAGGCCTTGAGCAGGAGGTCCAGCCCTTTGTAATCCCTGATAAATCCAAAAAAGAGAACCAGCCTGGTGTCGTGGCCAAGACCGAGAAGGTTCCTGGCTTCCTGTTTTCCGATGGCTTTCCCGAAATTATCATAGATGGGGTGAGGGCAATACACCTTGGGTTTTTTATCGTCGAACTGGTTCAGCTCTTCCAGCACCGATCGCGACATAGCGATAAGGCCATCAACACTTTTCACCCAATACCTGGCCAGCAGGCGGTCGCCCGGTCTTTTTTCATGAGGAATAATATTGTCGATAATACTGATCACCTTCGAATGGCCGTTTTTGCGGATGATCCTGGCAATGGTCCCCAGGCATGGCGCTACAAAAGGGATCCAGAACTTGATGACGACGATATCGGGTTTTAGTTTTTTTAGTCTGAAACCAACCCTTATCCAGTTAATGGGGTTAATGGTATTTACCAATACCTTGATTTTCAGACCTTCAGGGGCTGATTCGGTAGAATACTGGCTTTTACCGGGAAAAAGCAACCCGGGATATTGAAGGTTGAAAGTATAGATTGAACTATCAAAACCGTTTGCAGAAAATTCCCTGACAAGCCGTTCATTGAAGTTGGCAAGTCCTCCTCTCAGTGGCCAGGCGGTGCCGACCAGGATCATGGTAGGTTTATCGGGCGTCATTTTCCTTCAAATCCGGTCGTTTTCTCAATCAGGTAATTGTTCCTGTCGTGGGCAGACCGGGAGATCATTTCTGCCAGGAATCCGGCCAGGAAGAATTGGGTTCCCATCACCATGCACAGAAGGCCCAGGTAGAATAAGGGTCTTTCAGTCATTTTATATTCAGCCAGCATTATTTTGGCGAAGGCGAGGTATCCGGCGATCACAAACCCGATAAAGAAAAGGAAGGTACCCAGCGACCCGAAGAGGTGCATAGGGCGGCGGCCGAACTTGGTGACGAATGTAATGGACAACAGATCGAGAAGGCCATTGATAAACCTTTCCATCCCGAACTTGGTGGTCCCGTAACGGCGTTTCTGGTGGGTGACCACCTTCTCGCCTATGTTTCGGTAGCCGGCCCATTTGGCCATCACAGGAATATAACGGTGCATCTCGCCGTGGATCTCGACTGATTTTACCACATCCAGCCGGTAGGCCTTCAGACCACAGTTGAAATCATGTAATTTTATCCCTGAAGCTTTACGTGTAGCCCAGTTGTACACCTTAGTAGGTATGGTTTTGGAGAGGGGATCATAGCGTTTTTTCTTCCATCCGGAAACCACGTCATACCCTTCATTTTTAATCATATTGTAAAGTTCCGGGATCTCATCGGGGCTGTCCTGCAGGTCGGCATCCATGGTAATCACCACCTCTCCTGCAGCCATTTCGAAGCCGCGGTTCAGCCCGGCAGCCTTGCCGTAATTCCGTCTGAACTTGATCCCCCTTATTGACGGGTCATTTTTGCTGAGTGACAGGATCTCGTCCCATGAGCCATCATTGCTTCCGTCATCCACGAAAATGATCTCGTAACTGAAACTGTTTTCTTTCATCACCATTTGGATCCAGGAAGAAAGCTCAGACAGGGATTCTTTTTCGTTCAATAGTGGAATTACAACAGAAATATCCATGTAATGCTAATTTAAAGTGTTGTCATAGTGCACTTTGCATCGGGTTTTCTTCTTTTTTCATGACGGCTGCCACGATCAGGGAAAGGATTCCCCCCACGATCACGTTCATGAAGAATCCGAAAATCGCCATCGACCAGGGTTTCATAAACATAGCCGAATACTTCAGCATCTGCTGTATCTGGGCATCATCCATATTGGGGTACTTGTGAACCAGTTGTTCCTCTGAATGTTTCAGCATCTGCTGTATCATCCCGGGATCAAAGAACTGAAAGAACAAAAAGGTATAAACAGACCCGATGAGACCGGAGACAATGATCATAAAAAAGCCTGTCTTAAATCCTGTTCCAAAGCTGATGAACCCATTGTTCAGCTTATCACGGTATTGCTTGATCCCATAGATGATGCCACCCAGCAGCAAAATAAAGGAAATATATCCCAACGCCTGGTTCATCATGGCATCGAGACCGTATAACAAAAGGGAATAAAGCACCACTATGGCACCCAGTATGGCCCCGTAGTTCAGGGAATGCTTAATAACGGAGGGTTGGTTTGTTTCCATAAAAGATTAATTTAACGTGATTATTCCGTAACTTATTAGATTGCTGAAAGGATTTGCATTGTTTTCCTGCTTTCCGGATTTCTTTTTTAGTTGAAATGATACAGGGAAGAAAGTCCTGTAATCACATATCAACAGTTGGTCGATGATGCAAAGATGAGAACAAAAATACAATGGTATATGGATAATAAAAAATGTAAATCCCAAAAGTGAAAAATTTACCGCTTTATTTGTACTTTTGCACCGGGTAAGTCTTATACGACCAGCTCCTGCTGAACCCCCCCAGGTCTGGAAGGAAGCAAGGGTAGGTGGTCGAGCGGTGCGATATAAGTAGCTTACCCATTTTTATTTTTTAAAAGGCAGAAACCACCTGCCTCTTTATGACGAAGCAAGATGTTGATAAAGATTCATCCCGATAATCCTTCAGAACGCCAGATCAACGTCGTGGTAGATGTTCTGCGAAAAGGCGGGGTGATCATTTACCCTTCCGATACGGTTTATGCCATGGGCTGTGACATCACCAAACCAAAGGCTATTGAAAGAATTGCCCAGATCAAAGGGATTAAGAAAGAAAAAGCCAACTTTTCCTTTGTGGTTTCCGATCTCAGCCACCTGGCAGATTATTGCAAACCCATCCCAAACAATATCTTCAAGATCATGAAGAGGGCTTTCCCTGGACCGTTCACCTTCATCCTTAATGCGAACAGCAATGTTCCCAACCTTCTTCAAAACAATAAGAAAACGGTCGGGATCAGGGTGCCCGACAATAAGATCCCGATCGAGATCGTCAGGATGTTGGGTAACCCCATTATTACCACCTCCATTCATGACGAGGATGAACTTATCGAATACACCACCGATCCTGAGCTGATCTTCGAAAAATATGAGAAACTTGTTGATCTGGTGATTGACGGAGGGTTTGGCGGAAATGTCGCTTCAACCATTATCGATTGCACTAATGAAGAACCTACGGTAACCAGGTTGGGCAAGGGTGATCCGGATATACTTATTTAGAAAAGAATATTTTTTTTAAAGTATTGATAATCAGTGGTTTCAAATAGAACGCTTTTTGGTTCACTGTTGGCTCAGACTTCTGAAGCACCTATTGGCCTGGAAATCGAAAGGGCTGAGGGCATTTATCTGTATGCTCCGGATGGCAGGCGTTACTGCGACCTTATCTCGGGGATTTCGGTTTCCAACCTGGGCCATGGCCGACCTGAAGTGATAAACGCCATCAAAGATCAGGCAGACCGTCATATGCATTTAATGGTTTATGGCGAATATATTCAATCGCCGCAGGTAAGACTGGCCGAAGCCCTGGTAAGGAACCTGCCGGAAAGTCTTGACAATGTGTATCTGACCAACTCGGGCAGTGAGGCTATTGATGGAGCATTGAAACTGGCCAAGCGGTATACCGGCAGGAGGGAGATCATTGCTTTTCGACATGCTTACCACGGGCATACCCAGGGAGCGCTGAGCGTGATGGGAGATGAAACCTGGAAAAGAAGATTCCGTCCGCTTTTGCCGGGCATTACTTTCCTGGAATTTAACAATACAGAGGATCTTGAGAAAATAATCATTCAGACAGCCTGTGTTTTAATTGAACCCGTACAGGGGGAAGCCGGTGTTATTACGCCCCGTGAAGGATTCCTGGAAGACATTCGCCGGAAATGCACAGAAACAGGCTCATTATTGATCTTTGACGAGGTACAGACAGGCTTTGGCCGCACCGGGCAATTGTTCGCTTTTCAGAAATACGGCGTCATTCCTGATGTCCTTGTATTGGCGAAGGCCCTGGGTGCTGGAATGCCACTGGGAGCTTTCATTGCTTCCAGGGAGATCATGGCGGTACTGGCAAACCTTCCTCCTTTAGGCCATATTACCACTTTTGGCGGACATCCTGTTAGTTGTGCAGCCGCCCTGGCAGGATTGAAAGTATTGCTCGGTGAAGAGATTATTCAAACTGTAGAAAAGAAGTCAGCCCTTTTCAGGGACCTGCTTTCCGGGCACCGGGCCGTCAAAGAATTTCGCCATTCGGGCTTGCTCATGGCTATGGAACTGGAAAATGAATCAGCTGTTCACCATGTGATCAGCCACTGCCTGGAAAAGGATGTGATCCTCGACTGGTTCCTTTTCCGGCCTTCTGCTGTCAGACTGGCTCCACCCCTGGTTATTACTGAAAACCAGATCGCTGAGGTCTGCCAGGTGATCGTTTCCGCACTTGATTTATTGTAAACGAAAAACCCTGGCAGGGTTTCAAACCATGCCAGGGTTATACAGCAGAAGTCGGTATGATTAATGCGCAATCACCATCTGCCTGGTCCGAATATATTCGTTTTCTTCAGTTTTGTAAGTGATCCTGTAGAAATAGACCCCGTCGACCATGTCCTGCCCGTTGAAATCCAACTGGTAGGTTCCTGAATCATGAAGGCCTTCTTTCAAAACAGCGATCTGCTTACCGAATATATCATACAGGATGATGCTGACATTGCCGGGTTTTGGAAGTGAATATGTAATGTGGGTTATCGATGAAAATGGATTGGGATTATTCTGGTTAAGATAAAATCCATTTTCCTTTTCCATTAGGGATGGTATAGTTAACACCTTGTTGAAAAGCACATTACCGTTGTAATCGGCCAGGTTGCTTTCAGCATCGAAGTCAAACTTCCAGTCGGACGGAGAGGTGGTGCCTGCTTCTTTTTGCCTGATCAACAGGGTCAGCAGGACATCATTTTCCTTTAGATATACAGGATTCAACGTGCACCATGCAATACGCAGCTCACCGTTAACGGTATTGAAAGCCAGGTTCTGGTTGTCATAGGCAACTTTAACACCTTCAATGGTGATCTCGTTGCCGGGATAATTCATTACCAGGGATAGTGCAGCGTAATTGGCAGGTTCGGAAATGCTAACCGGAACTTCGATCAGCTGTTGGTTATCAATGGTTTGTGTGCCGGATCTTTCCAAAGTAACAGTAGGCTGGGGCTTTGCGTTGGCAGGGTTGTAGGAAGCGTTTACATCAGCCACACAAAGGGCCTTGATATCCACGGTAAATGCACCTGATCCTTCCACAGTCACAGTCGGTTTTTCAAAAGCCCAGTCACCGGCTAAAAATGAGTTTTGCAAACCAACGAAACGTTTCATGGCAAAGAGTGCATCAGCAGCGTTAATATACCCGCTGGCATCAACATCGGCAGCAGTTAGTCTGACTCCGGTCAGCAGGCTGACCCCGACGAAGTGTTTTAAAATGAGCAGGGCATCTACGGCATTTACTCCACCCCATTTTTTAGGGCTTGAACAAGATAGTGTATAGGTCCCGGGAGCTAACGAACCAAAGGTATACTGTCCGGATCCGTCGGTAGTAGTGGTGCTGATGACAGTCGTTCCAGACATAAGGATGACCGTAGTATTGCTTAGTGCAGTCGCTGTCGGGTTATCATAGGAAACTGACCCGCCGATCGATATAACATAGTTTACGGCGACATTCCTGCAAATGGTATCAGCACAGAATAATCCGTTGGAATTTTCTGCAGTAATGATGAGGCAAACTGCATATACACCCGGTATACTGAAGGTATGCGTAGGATTTTGAAGCGTTGACGTATTGTTTGTACCTGAACCCACATCTCCGAAATTCCAGTGCCAGCCGGAGATCGTTAATCCACCTCCGGAAGTACTGGTATTGGTAAATTGGGCCAACAATCCGCTCGTGATGAAGCTGTAGTTGGCGAGGATGCTGTCGCAGGGGTTAACCTGAGGTCCTTCTGCAAAGATTTCCTGGCAAATAGTATCATAACACTTGATGCTCAATGTCGGGCTATAGGATTCCAATACCAGGC
The DNA here is from genome assembly GCA_026391855.1 of Bacteroidota bacterium. Classification (GTDB taxonomy): domain Bacteria; phylum Bacteroidota; class Bacteroidia; order Bacteroidales; family CAIXZF01; genus JAKLIX01. The sequence continues at coordinate 8,033 of JAPLDE010000141.1, forward strand.
AAACATTATAAAACCCTGTTCCACTGAAAGTATGGGAAGGATTCTGCAGGTTTGAAGTATTGTTCGGACCGGAAGCGGGATCACCAAAATTCCAGTAACTACCCGAAAGGATTAAACCACCGCCGACAGTACTAAGATTCGTAAACAGAACATTCAAACCATTGGAAACAAAGGTAAAAGCAGCCATGAGACTATCACAAGGGTTCACCTGCAGGCCTTCAACAAAAATTGTTGTGCAGATGCTGTCATAGCACATGTTGTCATTGGGAAGGATGGCGTATATGTAAAGGCAAACTGTGTAGTATCCGGTGCCTGAGAAGGTATGGGCCGGATTTTGGAGACTGGAAGTGTTGGCGGGTCCCGAAAGGGGATCACCAAAATTCCACGACCAGCTGGTGATGCTCATCCCGATACCGGTAGTGCTGGCATCATTGAAAGCAACCGTAAGCCCGTTCGGCCCGGAAGTAAAGGATGCATTCAGGCTGTCGCAGGGGTCAGTATGAGGTCCTTCAACAAAAATCTCCTGGCAAATGGTATCAGCACACATCAACCCGTTGGAATTCTCTGCAGTGACGATCAGACAAACGGTGTAAAAACCGTTTCCGCTGAAGATATGGGAAGGATTCTGCAGGTTGGAATTGTTGTTAAGCCCTGAGGCCGGGTCACCAAAATTCCAGTAACTACCCGACAGGACTAAACCACCGCCGACAGTACTAAGATTCGTAAACAGAACATTCAAACCATTGGAAACAAAGGTGAAAGCAGCCATGAGACTATCGCAAGGGTTCACCTGCGGGCCTTCAACAAAAATTGTTGTGCAGATGCTGTCATAGCACATGTTGTCATTGGGAAGGATGGCGTATATGTAAAGGCAAACTGTGTAGTATCCGGTGCCTGAGAAGGTATGGGCCGGA
>JAPLDE010000068.1:0-14317 GCA_026391855.1 Bacteroidota bacterium
ACCGTTCACTGTAATATCTTGGGTAGCAGAAGCTGAACAACCGTTACCATCAGTGTAATTATAAGTGATGGTGAATATTCCGACACCGGCAACAGCAGGGCTGAAGATATTACCTGCAACACCATCCCCACTGTATACGCCACCGGCAGGTGCACCATTCAGAGCAACTGGCAGTGCATCAATACATAAAGGAGCAACTGCATCCAGGGTAACAACCGGAAGTCCGTTCACTGTAATATCTTGGGTAGCAGAAGCTGAACAACCGTTACCATCAGTATAATTATAAGTGATGGTGAATATTCCGACACCGGCAACAGCTGGATCGAAAGTACCGTTATCAACACCATCGCCACTGTAAACACCACCGGCAGGTGTGCCGTTCAGTGCTAGTGGTAGTGCATCAATACATAAAGGAGCAATGGCATCCAGCGTAACAAGGGGTAAACCATAAACAGTAACTGTCTTTGAATCAGAATTCGTACATCCATTACCATCAGTATAAGTATAGGTGATAGTATGAACACCTTCTCCGGCCAGATAAGGACTGAATAAACCAAGTTCTACTCCTGGACCACTAAAGGTACCACCGGCAGGAGAGCCGGTAAGAGTTACAGAGTTGCCTGTTACACAAACAGAGGCAATGGGATTAAGAGTAACAACAGGAAGAGGATTAACTACAATGTTGGCGTTTCCGTTCATCGGGATAGGACCACAAGAATTGGTGGCAACAACCGTGTAATTACCGGCTGCTTGAAATCCGAAATCAAGGACATCACCGGTACCGCTCAGAATAAGGCCGGTACTGACACTGTTATTAAATAATTCATAATTGGCATTATTCTCTGAACCATCAAGACCAACGGATACACCGGCAGAACCGGTACAGTATGAACCACCACCGCTAACATTGAAGACAATAGGCATGTCACATAAACCGGTGACATGTCCGTCTACAAAGGTTGCATCGAGCACAACAGCCATAATATCAGAATACTGACAGGCTCCGGCTTCAGCTAAATTCCATGACAAGGGAGTATAACCACCATTAAAGGTGAATTTGAATTCAACCAGCGTGCCAGCGCCAATGCTTATAGGGGCAATGTTAAACCAACCTAACACAACTTTGCCGTCAGTACCGCCATTAACCATTGAAAATCCGGCAGTTAGAGCGCTATTTAGGTTTTGATAACCTTCATAAGTGAGGATTCCGGGTATGTATTCCAGGGTAAGAGAAATGGCAGCAACATTATTCAGATTTTCAACAGTAATAGGAACAATTACCGTATTTCCGTAAACGGCATTGTCAATAGAAGGCGCTGTGGTAATAATGGCCAACGGAGTAGTAACAGTCAGGAGGGCAACCGTTGAGAAGGCTACCTGTCCGCAGACTGCCTCGGTGGCCACACACCTGTAATAGTAACCGTTCATATCTGCCGTAGCAGCCGTGATTGAAAGGGTTGAAGTATTGACACCGCTATAAACACCTGAGTTGGCAAGATCGGTATAATTGGCACCACCGTCAGTGCTCAATTGCCAGAATAAAGTGGCAGGCATGGTTGCAGATGCAAAAAATGATGCATTTTCACCGGTAAGAATGCTGACATCCGTAGGATTACTGCTAAAACCAAGAATGGGATAAGCCGTAATGGAAGCAGATCCGTCCATCAGGGCATCACAACCGGCAACGGTTGAGGCTGTCACGGTGTAATTGCCGATCCCGGTAAATGTGCCGAAATCAAGGACATCCCCAGTCCCATAAATAGCAAGCTCGTATGTTCCGTTATAATATAAGGTATACAGCACAAAGGTTTCTGAACCGCTCAGGTATATATGAGCAGGATTACCAGGACAGTTATTTCCGCCACCGGTTACAGTAAATGTACTGGGGATAGCCATAACGGTAATGTCCTGAGAAGCAGAAGCTGAACAACCATTGATGTCAGAATAGCTATAGGTAATAGTGTGTGTTCCGACACCGGCAACACCAGGATTAAATATTCCGTTATCTATACCTAAACCACCATATACTCCGCCTGCAGGTGATCCATTAAGGGTAACAGGTGAGGCATCCACACATAAGGGAGCAACTGCATCCAGCGTAACAATGGGTAAACCGTATACAGTAACTGTCTTTGAATCGGAATTCGTGCATCCGTTACCGTCTGTGTAGGTGTAAGTAATGGTATGAACACCTTCTCCTGCAAGATAAGGAGTGAATAAACTGAGTTCAACTCCTGGACCGCTAAAGAAACCACCAGCAGGTGATGCGGTTAACGTTACAGATGCGGCTGTTATACAAACAGATGCAATAGGATCAAGGGTAACAACCGGTAAAGCATTCTCAGTTAAAAGGGCATTACCTGTCATATCTGATGTTCCGCAACTATTAGTTGCAGCAACTGTATAAGATCCGGCGGGTTGCGTACCAAAACTTATGGCATTGCCTGTCCCGTCTGCAAAAAGACCTGTACTTGCATTATTATTAAACAGCTCGTATGTAGTTGAAACCTGTGAACCGTCTAATCCCACGGCCAGGCCTTCTCCACCGGCACAGTATGAACCGGTTCCGGTAACATTGTATACCAGCGGAAGCGGGCAAATACCGGTTACATGTCCGTCAACGAAGGTAGCATCGAGCACAACGGCCATGATATCAGAATACTGACAAGCTCCGGCTTCAGTTAAATTCCACGAAAGTGGAGTGTATCCACCGTTAAATGTGAACAGAAACTCAGCCAGAATACCATCGGTAATGGAAGTAGGAACAATATTGAACCAGCCTAACACGACCTTTCCGTCTGTTCCTCCGTTAACCATGGAGAAACCTGCACCGATAGCCGGACTTAAGTTTTGGTAACCCTGGTAGGTGATAACACCGGGTACATATTCTAAGGTAAGAGAAATTGCGGCAACATTGTTCATGTTCTCAACGTGGATCGGAACAATGACCTGGTTTCCAGACACTGCATTGTCAATTGAAGGGGCAGTGGTTATAATATATAGTGGTGTGGTCACCGTCAGAAGGGCTACACCGGAATAGGCAACCTGTCCGCAAACGGTTTCAGTAGCCATACTCCTGTAATAATAACCGTTCATATCAATGGTGGCACCGGTAATGTTAAGTGTTGATGTACTTACCCCACTGTAAACGCCTGAATTGGTAAGATCTGAATAATTGGCCCCACCGTCAGTACTCACTTGCCAGATTAAAGTGGCAGGCATGGTAGTAGAAGCTCCAAACGATGCATTTTCACCGGTCAGAATGGTGACATCTGTAGGATTACTGCTAAAACCAAGAACAGGATAAGCGGTAATGGAAGCAGATCCGTCCATGAGGGCATTACAACCGGCAGCTGTTATTGCCGTCACGGTGTAATTTCCGATCCCGGTATATGAACCAAAATCAAGAGCATCTCCTGATCCCCAAAGTGAATATTCAAATATTCCATCGTAATATATGGAATATAAAACACCGCTTTCTGAACCACTCAGGTAAACATAAGCAGGATTGCCAGGGCAGTTATTTCCGCCACCGGTCACAGTAAATGTGCTGGGGATGGCCAAAACAGTTATGTCCTGAGCAGCAGAGGATGAACAACCATTGATATCGGTATAACTATAGGTAATGGTATGCGTTCCGACACCGGCGACACCCGGATAGAAGAATCCGTTATCTACTCCTGAACCACTGAAAACTCCGCCAACCGGTGAACCATTCAGGGCAACTTCCACAGCATCAACACATAAAGGAGCAACGGGGTCGAGAGAAACATTGGGTAAACCATTAACTGTTACGGTCTTTGAATCGGAATTTGTACATCCGTTACCGTCAGTGTAAGTATAAGTGATGATATGATCACCTTCTCCTGCAAGTAATGGACTGAATAAACTGAGTTCAACTCCGGGACCGCTAAATAAACCACCAGCAGGTGATGCGGTTAAATTTACAGAAGCACCTGTTACACAAACAGATGCAATGGGATCGAGGGTAACAAAAGGTAAACTATTCTCAGTGATAACGGCATTGCCTGTCATGTCTGAGTTACCGCAACCGTTAGTTGCTACAACGGTAAAGGATCCGGCAGCCTGTGTGCCAAAACTAAGGACATTGCCTGTCCCGTCTGCAAAAATACCTGTACTTACATTATCATTAAACAGCTCGTAAGTGGTTGAGACCTGTGAACCGTCTAGCCCGACAGCAATTCCTTCGCCACCGGTGCAGTAAGAACCGGTTCCGGTAACATTATAGACCAAAGGAAGTGGGCAAATACCGGTAACATGTCCGTCTACAAAGGTTGCATCAAGGATAACAGCCAGTATATCAGAGTACTGACAGGCTCCGGCTTCAGCTAAATTCCAGGACAACGGAGTGTAACCCCCGTTAAAGGTGAATTTGAAATCAACCAATGTGCCAGTGGCAACAGAAATAGGAACAATATTGAACCAACCCAGAACTACCTTTCCGTCAGTTCCTCCGTTTACCATGGAAAAACCTGCAGTAAGGGCCGGGTTAAGGTTCTGGTAACCTGTATATGTGATAACACCAGGTACATATTCTAAAGTAAGAGAAATAGCGGCAACATTGTTCATGTTCTCCACCTGGATGGGAATAATGACCTCATTACCCGGCACTGCATCATCAATCGACGGGGCAGTGGTTATAATATATAGTGGTGTGGTCACTGTCAGAAGGGCTACACCGGAATAGGCAACCTGTCCGCAAACGGCTTCAGTAGCCATACACCTGAAATAGTAACCGTTTATATCGGTAGTAGCACCGGTTATGGTAAGCGTTGATGTATTTACACCACTGTAAATACCTGAATTTGAGAGATCTGAATAACTGCTGCCTCCGTCAGTACTGACCTGCCATACAAGCGTTGAAGGCATGCTGGCATTAGCAGTGAAGCTGGCGTTGTTACCGGCAAGAACAGTGAAATCTGAAGGATTACTGCTGAACCCGAGAACAGGATATGCGGAAATGGAAACAGATCCGTCCATAAGAGCATTACAGCCGGCAACTGTTGTGGCTGTCACTGTGTAACTGCCGATCCCGGTATATGAACCGAAATCAAGAGCATCTCCTGATCCCCAGATGGCATATTCGTAAGTTCCGTTATAATATAAGGAATACAACACATCGGTTTCAGAACCACTCAGGTAAACATGAGCAGGATTGCCCGGACAATTATTCCCGCCACCGGTCACAGTAAATGTACTGGGGATGACCAAAACGGTAATGTCTTGAACAGCAGAAGCTGAACAACCATTGATATCACTATAGCTATATGTAATGGAATGGGTTCCGACACCGGCAACACCCGGGTAGAAGAATCCGTTATCCACTCCGTCACCACTGTAAGTGCCACCTTCAGGTGTGCCAACAAGGGCAATAGCTCCTGCATCAACACAAACATTGTTTAAAGGATCGAGGCTTACAAAAGGCAGGGCATTCTCTGTGATTAGGGCAGTGCCTGTCATATCTGAAGTGCCGCAGGCGTTGGTTGCTATAACGGTATATGATCCGGCAGACAGTATACCAAAACTTAGGGCATTGCCTGTCCCGTCAGCAAAAATACCGGTACTTACACTATTATTAAATAGTTCGTATGTAGTTGAAACCTGTGAACCATCTAATCCGACAGCCAGGCCTTCAACACCGGTGCAGTAAGAACCGGTTCCGGTAACATTAAATGCTAAAGGAAGAGGGCAAACACCGGTAACATGTCCATCAACATAAGTAGCATTAAGGGTAACAGCCAGGATATCAGTATACTGGCAGGCTCCGGCTTCCGTTAAATTCCATGACAAAGGAGTATAACCGCCATTAAAGGTGAAAGTGAATTCAATTAATGGGCCATCGGCAATAGTTATGGGAATAATATTGAACCAGCCCATAACAACTTTTCCGTCAGTTCCTCCATTAACCATGAAGAAGCCTGTGCTTAGGGCAGGGTCTGCGTTCTGGTAACCCGTGTAAGTGATAACACCCGGTAAATATTCTAAAGTCAGGGAAAGGGCCGCAACTTCGTTCATGTTCTCCACCTGAATAGGAACGATGACCTCGTTTCCGGAAATGGCATCATCAATGGAAGGTGCAGTGGTTATAATATAAAGTGGTGTGGTAACTGTCAGGAGCGCTGCACCTGAATAGGCAAGCTGTCCGCAAACAGGATCAGAAGCCATACACCTGTAATAATAATCATTCATATCAATAGTGGCACCGGTAATGCTTAGCGTTGTAGTAGTTGTACCACTGTAAACACCACCCTCGGTAAGATCTGAATAACTGGACCCTCCGTCAATGCTGACCTGCCATATTAGATCGGCTGGCATGTTTGTATAAGCTGTGAAAGTGGCATCGCTGCCAGTAAGAACGGTGAAATCTGAAGGGTCATTGCTGAAATAGAGAACCGTAATTGGAATTATCGTAGCAGAACCATCCATCAGGGACTGGCAACCTTCAGAGGATGTGGCCAAAATAGTGTAATTTCCAGGTGAAGAAAGAGCTCCGAAATCAATGGCATCTCCGGTTCCGGGAAGGTTAAATTGTAAAACTCCGTCGTTGTTTAATGTATAAACTACCCCGGTTTGTGACCCACTCAGAAAAATATGAGGAGCATTAGCCGGACAATTGTTTCCTCCACCAGTTACGGTAAAGACAGCAGGTAGTTCGAATACTGTAATACTTTGGTCGGCAGAGCCGGAACAGCCATTAATATCAGTATAGCTGTATGTAATGGTATGGGTTCCCACTCCGGCAACACCCGGATAGAAAAATCCGTTATCCAATCCGTCACCACTATAAACACCACCGGCAGGTAAACCATTCAGAGCTACAGCTCCTCCATCGGCGCAAACATTTGTCAGGGCATCGAGGGTTACAACGGGTAATTCGTTTTGGGTGATGACAGCATTGCCGGTCATATCTGCGGTGCCGCATGCATTAGTGGCAACAACAGTATAGGATCCAGCCGGTTGAACACCAAAAGTCAGTGCATCGCCTGTTCCGTCTGCAAATATTCCGGTAGATACACTATTATTATAAAGTTCGTAAGTGGTTGAAGTCTGTGAACCGTCTAAACCAACAGCCAGTCCTTCGATTCCGGCACAATATGAACCTGTTCCCGTAACATTATAAGCAACTGGAAGCGGGCAAACTCCGGTTACATGACCATTAACAAAAGTAGCATAAAGGGTTGTAGCTGCCAGGTTAGAATACTGACAGACCCCGGGTGTGGTTATATCCCAGGTAAGATCTGTATATCCTCCGTTAAAGACGAAGGTGAATGCTGTCAGGGTGCCACTCAGAATAGTGACCGGGACAACATTGAACCATCCGAAAGTAACTTTACCGTCAACGGTACCATTACTCAAAGTGAAACCTTCACTTAAGGCAGGGTTCAGATCCTGAGTTCCCTGGTAAGTTAATATACCCGGGGTATAGTTAAATGTAAGAGAAATGGCGGCTGCATCATGCATGTCAACAACAGAGATCGGCACAACAACTGTGTTCCCAACAATGGCATCATCAATTAAAGGGGCAGAAGTAACCACATAGATCGGAGCAGTCACAGTCAGCATAGCATAATCAGAATAAATGTTCTGACTGCAGGTTGATTCTGCGGCAGTTAATCTGTATAGATATCCGTTCATGTCCAGGGTGGCTGAAGTAATTGTCAGGGTAGGAGTGGTAACACCACTGCAAACACCTCCTTCAGTCACCGGGTTAAAGGTGGTCCCTCCGTCGATGCTGTAAACCCACAAAAGATCAGCCGGTATATTCACGCTGGCTTCGAAAGTAGTGTTTTCACCAGTCAGGATACTTGAATTTACAGGGCTGGAGGTAAAACTTAATAACGGGAAGAGAACCAAAGTGGCAGAACCTTCCATTGGTGAAACGCATCCGCTTACAGCATCAGCTGCTATAACGGTATATGTTCCTTCACTGGTCAGGTCGCCAAAATCAATAATATCACCGGTTCCTGTAAAGGTACCGTCAAAAATACCATCTAACTGTAAAGTATACAGTATTCCGGTTTGTGAACCACTCAGGTAAACATGTCCGGGAGCTCCGGGACAAATATTGCCTCCGCCGGTAACTGTATAAACAGAAGGAAGAGGATTAACAATGATATCGACACCACCTCCCATATTGACAGGTCCGCATAAGTTGGAGGCAACTACGGTATAGGTTCCTGGATCAATATAGGTGCCAAAGGTGAGTGCTGTCCCGGTTCCGTCAACAGTTATTACCACTGTCCCGCTATTTATTAGATCATAGCTCACTCCGGCATCACTACCGTCAAGTCCGATGGTAACTCCGGCTTGACCATGACAAAGAGTGCTGCTACCGGTATGCACAACGTTGTATACAACAGCAGGTTGAATAAGGGTAAAGCTTGCACTGCCACCCATGGAATATTCTCCGCAGGAAGTTACTGCTTTAATGGCAAATTCTCCCGGCTGGCCTGTAACATCGAATCCGATAGAACTGCCTGTGCCGGTTACTGCCATCCCGAAATAAGCGCCGTCAAGGTAAAGCTTATATTCCAGTTCTGCCGTAGAACCATTCAGCCCGACCTGAACCATAGCACCTGAACAATAATTGCTGCTTCCGGTCACAGTGAATACTTCCGGACCGGGGATGACATCGATCACAGCCTCTCCGTTCATCAACTGGGTACCGCAGCTGTTTGATCCAACAACGGTATATGTTCCTGCGTCGGTAAGCCCGGCAAAAACAATACCGGATCCTGAACCGGGAAGGCTCATCCCGGTTGAAATAGGTCCGTTGAAAAGCACATAATTTACCCCGGCTTCAGAATTGTCAACCAATACGGTTGTCGAAGCTCCCTGGCATATGGTGCCTCCGCCGGTTACTGAAAATGTACCCGGTAAGGGTATAATGGTAATGGTTACCGTACCCTGGCTCGTTTGGCCACAACCATTCGTGGCAATAACTTCATAGTTTCCGGCTACAGTCTGATTCCCGAAATCAATGGGCGACCCATTCCCGGTTATTGTTGTTTGTAAAGAGCTGTTAATGTATAAATTATATTCTATTCCGTTTTCTGAACCTGCAAGGACAAGAGGTAAACCGCTTCCTCCGTAACAATATGATCCGCCTCCCGTCAGGGTAAAGGCAGCAGGCAGGGAAAGAAAACTTACAACCACAGATCCTGTCATCTGGACAGTCCCGCAAACGTTTGTTCCGTATATGGTATAAATCCCGGGTGTATTTATATTTCCGAATTCCAGCGGGTTCCCTGAACCGGATTGGTTATTCGGAGTTTCTGCTCCGTTCAGGTACAGTGTATAGGTTACCCCTTCTTCCGAATTCGATAAGGTTACCGTAGTGGAGCTTCCGGGACAAATATCCCCTCCGCCGCCTACCTGGTAAGCCGTCGGATCAATACATGGCACGTTCACGGTAAGTGTGGCTGCCGTGGACGTTTGTGTCTGACTGCAGGGAGCCGTTAGTACGCAACGGTATTGGTTCCCGCTGTAACCCAATATGGTAGGGTCTATTACCAGGGTTGCACTTTGAACCCCGGAATAGGGAGGAGTCTCTGTAAGGGCACCCCAGGTGGAGCTACCATTGGGTAATTCCTCCCATTGATATCCTGTGGCATTTTCAGCTCCTATGGTGAAGCTCGCTGGTATGCCGGCCTCAACTGTGACAGGCAGCGGTGGCGCTGATATCGACAAAGCCCCTACAGCACTAAGTGCCCCGTTTATCCAAACCGTGTTCGGATAAGGTAGACCAAGAAGATCACTGTACTGACAATTTCCTTCATTCACTAAATCCCAGGTCAATGCACTGCTTCCGCCTAAATACGTAAAGGTAAAGGTGAAAAGTGTCGCTGTCCCCGTTATGGTTATGGGTGAAAGCCCGAACCAGGCAGCTTTTACCTGACCCCCAACAGCATTGGCAACAGTGAATCCTCCCCCTAAGGCAGGATTAGTCGTGTAGGCGAAGTTGGATAAAACCGCCTGATTGTAATTCATCGTCAGCGAAATCGAAGCTACATTGGCTAAGTTCTCAACCGTAATGGGAATACTAACCGTAGTCGTCCCCGGACATACCGACAAAGTCGGCGCCGTAGTCGTAATCGACTGACTCTTTGAGATGAAGGCGAATGACGTAAGAATAACCGTCATACAAACTGCAGCAACTTTGGTAATGGTTGTTTTCATGTCTGCTATTTTAATTTTTACAATTTATTTAGAATATCTTTGAGTCAAGTGCTTGAATATTAAACATTAAAGCCGTAAAAAGATAAAATACAGAACAACCTTCATATGAAGATTTACTGTATAAATTACCAAACACGCCTATCTCTTTCCTTCAGCTTTTGCTTAATGTCATAAACAAAAATAAAACAACAATGTCTTATTAAAAAACAATTTTGGTAAAATTATTAAAAAATTAACAGTTTCAAAATCTTAATGTTTTGGATGATAAGCTATTGAGACCATTCAAAACAATAATCTTCTGAAACCTGCTTAGGGTTGCTAAAATAAGAAAATTCGCTTAAATCTCGCAAATTTTTTTATTCTTTATATTACTCTCTTCATCTTGAAGGTAATAGCCTGTCCGATAAATTCATACCTTTGCCTGTTGAAAAAAAATAATCGGAACTATGTTTGAAAATCTCAGTGAAAGACTAGACAAAGCGTTCAAAATATTAAAAGGTCAGGGCTATATTACCGAAATTAATGTGGCGGAGACCCTCAAAGATGTCAGAAAAGCCCTCCTTGATGCAGACGTAAGCTATAAAATTGCTAAAAAGTTTACCGAAGATGTAAAGGATAAGGCCATGGGGCAGAATGTGCTGACTTCCGTATCACCAGGCCAGCTCATGGTGAAAATCGTTCATGATGAACTGGCGTTTCTGATGGGGGGAGATAAAGTCGAAATCAACCTCAAAGGAAGCCCACCCGTCATACTGATTGCCGGATTGCAGGGATCAGGAAAAACAACCTTCTCCGCCAAACTGGCCAGGTACCTGACATCAAAAAAAAGCAGAAGGGTGCTCCTGGTCGCCTGCGACGTTTACAGACCGGCAGCTATCGAACAGCTTAAAGTCCTGGGCCAGCAGGTTGAAGTTGAGGTGTTTACCGATGAATCCTCCAAAGAACCGGTGAAAATTGCTAAAAAAGCCATACAGCATGCCAGGGACTTCGATTTCAGCGCTGTCATCATCGATACCGCGGGCAGGCTCGCCATCGATGAGGAAATGATGAATGAAATCACGGCAATTAAAAAAGAAGTGAATCCTTCTGAAACTTTGTTCGTTGTTGACTCAATGACGGGACAGGATGCGGTTAATACGGCAAAAACATTTAATGACAGGCTTGATTATGATGGAGTTGTCCTCACTAAACTGGATGGGGATACCCGCGGTGGTGCCGCCCTGACAATACGGGCGGTGGTCGATAAACCGATAAAATTTGTCGGAATTGGCGAAAAAATGGACGCCATCGATGTCTTTTACCCTGAAAGAATGGCCGACCGTATCCTGGGAATGGGTGATATTGTGTCTCTGGTCGAAAAAGCTCAGGAACAGTTTAATCTGGAAGAAGCACAGAAACTTCAGAAAAAAATAGCAAAAAACCAGTTCGATTTCAACGATTTTGTCTCCCAGATTAAACAAATAAAGAAAATGGGAAATGTGAAAGACCTCATGGGGATGATCCCGGGCATGGGGAAAATGATGAAAGATGTTGATATTGATGACGATGCCTTTAAAGAAATCGAAGCGATCATCTATTCCATGACACCTGCTGAAAGGTCTAATCCGGCTTTAATGAATGGCAGCCGGAGAAAACGTATCGCTTCCGGCAGCGGTACTTCTGTTCAGGAAGTGAACCGTTTGATTAAACAATTTGATGATACCAGGAAAATGATGAAGATGATGACCGGCGGAGGCAGAAACATGATGCAGATGATGAAAAATGCTAAACAAATGAGGAAAAATTAATATGCCTGTACTCCCTAAAATTATTGAAGGTAAATTTATTGCCGATACTATTAAAGATGAGATCGCTGTAGAGGTAAGAAAAATTATCGCTTCCGGGAAAAGACCTCCTCACCTCGTTGCTGTATTAGTTGGAATGGATCCCGCCAGCGAATCTTATGTGTCCGGTAAAGAAAAAGCCTGCAAACAGGTGGGTTTTATATCCTCCGTTTATAGATATCCCGAAGGCATCTCTCAGGAAAAACTCCTGGAAGTGGTGAATTTCCTGAACAATGATGAGGAAGTGGATGGATTTATCGTTCAGCTTCCTCTTCCTGAAGGACTGCGTGAAGATGTGATCATCGAAAGCATTGATTACCGGAAAGATGTGGATGGATTTCATCCCGCGAACGCCGGCCGCATGATGAAAAACCTGCCCTGCTTCCTTCCCGCAACACCCATGGGAATTCTTACTCTGCTGGAAAGAAGCAACATCGATACAGAAGGAAAAAATTGTGTGGTGCTTGGCAGAAGCAACATCGTCGGGACTCCTGTCAGTATACTCATGGGACGTAAAGCAAAACCCGGAAATTCAACCGTTACCCTCTGTCACAGTAAAACAAAAAATATTACGGAAATATGTTCGCGTGCCGATATCCTTATCGCTGCCATCGGCCAGCCTCATTTCGTGAAGGCAGATATGGTGAAGGAAGGCGCCGTTGTTATCGATGTGGGTATTCACAGAATTCCCGACAATACCTCACCTAAAGGGTATAAGATAATTGGGGATGTGGCCTTCGATGAGGTAATGAAAAAATGCAGTTTCATCAGCCCGGTCCCTGGCGGAGTGGGCCTGTTGACTATCGTCTCACTCCTTCAGAATACATTGAAAGCATACCGGAAAGAAATATATCCCTGAATTTGAGTAGCAATCCATCCGATAACCCCGCCCTTGCTGAAGGAAAAGTACTTCCTGTGATGGAAACTTTTTATTCCTTGCAGGGTGAAGGAATTCAAACCGGCAAACCTGCCTTCTTCGCCCGCATCGGTGGATGTGATGTGGGATGTAGCTGGTGCGACGTGAAAGAATCCTGGAATGCAGCCATTCACCCTTTGGTACCCATTGAAAATATTCCGGAAATGGCCGCAGAATGCGGGGCAAAGGCTGTCCTGATAACCGGTGGCGAACCTCTGCTCTATAACCTGGACCCATTATGCAATCTGCTGAAAGAAAAAGGATTCGAAACCTACCTGGAAACTTCCGGTTCCGGCATCCTGTCCGGTAACTGGGATTGGATCTGCCTTTCTCCCAAAAAAAAATCACCCCCGGCCGATATTGTATTAGAAATAGCCAACGAATTGAAAATCATTATCCGGGATGAAACTGATTTCCTATGGGCGGAAATAATGGCTGAATTGGTTAGCCGTGAAACATTTCTGTTGCTTCAGCCCGAATGGAGCCGGCGTAACACAATAACTCCGGTTATTATCGATTTTATTCTTAAACATCCTAAATGGAGAATCTCCCTCCAAATACATAAATACCTGGGTATTCCCTGAAAATTATGCTTAATATCATACATAAAAAAAACAAATGGCTGGCTAAAACGGCCGGGGTGTTTCTTTTATCCTTCTTTGTTATCGCATCCTTTGCCCAGAAAGGCGACAAACCCTTGACTACCAGGTCAAACAAGGCCAGGAAAGCCTTTGAGGAATCTACATTTTTTTATACCGCGAAAAAATACCCTGAAGCTGAAGAAGAATTGCGTAAAGCCATTCATGCAGATGAGAATTTCATCGAAGCCTACCTTTTATTGGGTGATATCCTGGCCGATGAGCATAAAACTGCAGAATCAATCCAGGCTTATAAAAAAGCCATCGGAATTGATGCCGCTTTTTTCCCGAATGCATACTTTATCTGCGCCAGTCTTGAATTATCAATCGGCCGCTACCAGGAAGCCAAAGATCATTTTCTGACTTTCAGCCAATTACCGGATATCCCGTCGGAAAAAAGTAATAAGGTCAGAAAAGCCATACAGACATGCGATTTTGCACTGAATGCCATCGCTCATCCTGTAGCGTTTAATCCTCAGAACCTTGGTGACAGCATTAACACTACCGATGATGAATATGCCAATTCCATCACAGCCGACGATCAATTCCTTTTTTTTACTAGAAAACAATTAAAAGAAAACCAGGCAACAGGCAAAACACATTACGAAGAGGACTTCTTTATGTCCCGTTCTCTTGGATCGAAATGGCTTCAAGCAAGGGCATTGGGACCTCCGATAAATACTTCCGGAGATGAAGGGGCCTTCTTTATCTCCCCCGACGGAATGGACCTATTCTTCGCC
>JAPLDE010000068.1:14339-31359 GCA_026391855.1 Bacteroidota bacterium
ATTCTTCGCCGCAGGTTATCGGCAGGACGGCTTGGGCCGCTTCGATATCTATACCGCGCATCGCGAGGGTGGGGGATGGAATGTTCCATACAATATCGGACCGCCCGTCAATACTGCTTCCTGGGAAAGCCAGCCTTCCATTTCCTCCGATGGAAAAACTCTTTACTTCGCCAGCCTTAGGAATGGAGGTTTCGGAAATTCAGATATATGGAAATCGGTACGTCAACCCGACGGTTCCTGGAGTATTCCGGTTAACCTGGGGGAAAATATCAATACCGCTACCTTCGAAATGAACCCCTATATCCACCCCGACGGACGCACACTTTACTTCTCCTCAATGGGACACATGGGCATGGGTGGCTACGACCTCTTTTATTCCCGCCTCGACAGCAGCGGGAATTGGAGCAAACCGGTAAACCTGGGCTTTCCTATTAATACTTATGCCGACGAAATTAACCTCATCGTGAATGCACGCGGTAACCTGGCATACTTCTCCTCCGATAAGCTGGGAGGTTTTGGGAAAAATGATATCTATTGCTTCGACCTTTACCCTGATGCCAGACCCATTCTGGTTAACTATATGAAGGGAAGGGTATTCGATAGCAAGACAAAATTGCCGCTGGAAGCAAAATTTGAACTGAAAGACTTAAAAACAGGAGCCGTTGTGGTCACTTCATTTTCCGAAAAAGAAACCGGCGGGTTTCTGGTGGCCCTGCCCTCAGGTAAAGAATATGCCTTGCATGTTTCAAAGGAAGCTTATCTGTTTTATAGTGAAAACGTCTCATTTACAGGTGATTATAGCGCTGAGAAGCCCTTGCTTAAAGACGTTCCCCTTCAGCCTGTCGCAATGGGTGAAATTGTGGTAATGAATAATATTTTTTTCGAAACCGGCAAAGCTGACCTGAAACCGGAATCCATGGTCGAACTCGAAAAATTACTGGACCTGATGAGGAAAAACCCCGGCCTGAGCATTGAGATCAGAGGCCATACTGATAATGTGGGGGCTGATGAATTGAATATGAAATTGTCGGAAAATAGGGCACAGGTTGTTTATAATTACCTGATTAACAACGGAATTCACGCCTCCCGCCTGACCTTCAAAGGCTTTGGAAAAACCATTCCGGTCGCTTCTAACGACACAGCCGAAGGTCGTAGCCTGAACAGACGGACTGAATTCAAAGTGGTGGAAAAATAAAAAAGATTATATCTTTGAGGTAAGATTCAGGAATTCTTCTTCCAAATACTCCCACGGCCATGCGCCTGATCAGTGTTCAAGACTTAAAAGCAAAAATCGACCTGGGCGAAAAAATCCTTATCATCGACATTCGTGACCCGGAAGATTTTGATTACTGCCATATCGATGGATCGGTAAATTATCCCAAACAGGATTTTGACCGGTACAAAGAATCAATCCCAATGGATATCCCTGTCATTCTGGTTTGTAAATACGGGAAGAAAAGCGAACAGCTGGTAACAATGATGCGTGGCGGGACCACCAAGTACAATAAGGTCTGCAGCTTGCTCGGCGGCCTCTGGGATTGGTCCCGCGAAATCGACCTCTCCATGACTGTTTGGTAATAATCACTTGCACACTTGCACACTAACACCTGCAAACATGAACACATTTTTCGCAGATTTCCTCCACCCCGAAACCTTCTTCCTCCTCGCGGGTCCTTGTGTTGTTGAAGATGATACTATGCCCGGCGAAATAGCCGGCGAAATAAAAAGAATATGCCTTGAGCTGAACATTCCGTTCGTCTTCAAGGCATCCTATAAAAAGGCAAACCGTACCAAAGCCTCTTCTTTTTCGGGCATTGGTGATGTCAAAGCCCTGGAGGTAATTGCAAAAGTTGGTAAAGAACTTGACATTCCGCTGGTTACCGATATACATACTGCAGAAGAAGCTGCCCTTGCTGCCGGGTATGTCGACATGCTTCAGATTCCGGCCTTTCTCTGCCGGCAGACGGAACTCCTCATGGCTGCAGGTAAAACCGGTAAAGTAGTGAATATTAAGAAAGGACAGTTCGTCTCCGCTGATTCGATGGGATTTGCCATCGATAAAGTGAGGATGGCAAACCCTGATGCCATCGTTATGCTTACCGAAAGAGGAAGCATGTTCGGTTACCACGACCTGGTGGTCGACTTCAGGAACATCCCCCTTATGCAAAAATGGGGAGTACCTGTCGTTCTCGATATAACCCATTCCCTTCAGCAGCCAAATACAGCTCAGGGCGTTTCCGGCGGAATGCCTGAAATGATAGAAACCATCGCCGGTGCCGGAATTGCGGCCGGTGTTAATGGTATCTTTCTCGAAACCCATCCCCGCCCGGAAGAGGCAAAATCAGACGGAGCCAATATGCTGAGGCTCGAATTGCTCGGGCCCTTATTACGCAAATTGGTGAGAATTAAAAAAGCGCTGCGGAACGATCGCTGAAAAACCTAGGCTTTGGCTGCGTCTACAACAGCCTTGAAGGCTTCCGGATGATTCATGGCCAGGTCAGCCAACACCTTGCGGTTGATCTGGATCTCTTTCTCCGATAACATTCCTATGAATTGGGAATACGATAAACCATGCTCGCGAACTCCGGCATTGATACGGTTAATCCATAATCCCCTGAAATTTCTTTTCTTCGTCCGGCGGTCGCGGTAAGCATAACCTAACCCCTTTTCAAGGGAATTCTTGGCTACCGTCCAGACATTCTTCCTCCTTCCAAATTGGCCTTTGGTTAGTTTTAAGATCTTTTTCCTTCTGGCCCTGGAGGCTACAGCATTGACTGATCTGGGCATTTTTTTTTTTTTTTTTTTACTTAAGCGCCCCGCTTATCACGGAATCTTCTTTGCTCAATGTAAATGATTAATAATTAATGATTAAGCTCCAAGCATGGCTTTTACTCTGCCTTCATCCGTCTTGTCAACAACCCCGGTATGGGTAAGATTCCTTTTCCGTTTGGTCGACTTCTTGGTCAGAATGTGGCTCTTGTAAGCATGCTTTCTCTTGATCTTACCGGTGCCGGTAAAAGTAAACCGCTTCTTTGCACCGGATTTCGTCTTCATTTTTGGCATTCTGCTCGTTTTATTTAATTGTGTATTGGGTTATATATATTCATTTCTCAGGATAAACGTCTCACTTCTTCGGAGCAAGTATCATGATCATCCTCTTGCCCTCAAGCCTGGGTAACTGCTCAACCTTGCAATAATCCACCAGCTCGTTGGCAAACTTTAACAGCATGATCTCTCCCATCTCTTTATAAACAATTGACCTCCCTTTAAAAAAGACATCAACTTTCACTTTTGCACCATCCTGCAGGAAATTCATCGCATGTTTCATCTTGAAGTTGAAATCGTGGTCATCAGTATTGGGCCCTAACCGGATCTCCTTTACAACCACTTTGGCCGACTTGGCCTTGATCTCTTTCTGCTTCTTTTTCTGCTCGTATAAGAACTTTTTGTAATCAATGATCCGGCAAACCGGGGGACTTCCGTTGGGCTGGATCTCTACCAGGTCCAACTCCTGCTCATCTGCCATATCAAGCGCTTCCTTTATTGGGTATATCCCTTGTACGACATTCGGACCAACTACCCTGACCATGGGTACCTTGATCTTTTCATTGATCTTATATGGTTCTTCCTTTACTCTCCTATTCCCCCTTGGGTCCCTAGGATTGAATGGTGTTGTTGCGATATGACCTCCTTATTTATGTTTTACATTTTCACCGGAAAATCTTTCCGGATGTTAATTGTTACCTTCCATAACTTGGGCTATCTCCTTGTTAACCAACTCAATAAACTGGTCAACAGGGAAACTTCCCAGGTCTCCCTTCCCATGCTGCCTCACGGAAACAGTACCGCCTGCTTCCTCATTCTCTCCTACGATCAGCATATAAGGGATCTTACTTAACTCTGCATCCCTGATCTTTTTCCCGATCTTCTCTCCGCGCTCATCAACTTGGGCGCGAATTTCCGAAATATTTAACAAATTTAAAACTTTTTTAGCGTATTCTGTGTATTTCTCACTGATTGGCAGAAGGATACACTGTTCCGGGGTCAGCCATAACGGGAAATTACCGGCACAATGCTCTATAAGTACAGCCACAAAACGCTCCATGGATCCGAAAGGGGCCCTGTGGATCATGACTGGACGATGTCTTTCATTATCACTGCCAACGTATTCAAGATCAAATCTTTCGGGAAGATTGTAATCAACCTGTATGGTGCCCAGCTGCCACTTGCGCCCGATAGCGTCCTTCACCATAAAATCCAGCTTCGGACCGTAAAATGCTGCCTCACCGGTTACAATGACTGCCTTTAGGCCTTTTTCTTCAGTGGCTTCGATGATGGCCTTCTCAGCCTTGTCCCAGTTCTCATCCGACCCGATATACTTTAACTTGTTTTCAGGGTCCCTGAGCGAAATCTGAGCGGTGAAATCTTTGAAATCCAACGCCTTGAAAATATGGAGGACAATATCGATGACCCCGATGAATTCTTCTTTAACCTGGTCGGGACGACAGAAAATATGCGCATCATCCTGCGTAAAACCCCTCACCCGGGTCAGTCCGTGTAATTCACCACTCTGCTCATACCGGTAAACAGTTCCGAATTCAGCCAATCGTAACGGAAGGTCTTTGTATGAATGGGGCTTGCTTCTGTATATCTCACAATGGTGAGGACAATTCATGGGTTTCAGCATGAATTCCTCTCCTTCAACCGGGGTTTTAATGGGTTGAAAGGAGTCTTTCCCGTATTTTTCATAATGACCCGAAGTCACATACAGTTCTTTCTGGCCGATATGAGGGGTGATTACCTGTACATACCCGGCTTTACGCTGTACTTTTTTCAGGAATGTCTCCAGCTTTTCCCTGAGCATGGCTCCTTTGGGAAGCCATAAGGGCAAACCCTGTCCAACCCTGGCTGAAAAGGTGAATAGCTCCAGTTCCTTTCCCAGTTTACGGTGATCCCGCTTTTTGGCTTCCTCCAGCAGGGTCAGGTAATCGGTCAGTAACTGCTGCTTGGGAAAGGTGATGCCGTAAAGACGGGTCAGCTGCTTGCGCTTTTCATCCCCGCGCCAATAGGCACCAGCCACACTCATGATCTTGATGGCCTTTATAAAACTGGTATCAGGTATATGTGGTCCGCGGCAAAGATCGGTAAACCGGCCCGTTTCGTATAAGGTGATGGTCCCGTCTTCCAGGTCTGCAATCAACTCCAGCTTGTATTCATCACCTTTAAGGGTAAAATAATCCAATGCTTCTTTTTTGCTGATCTCCTTACGCCTAAATGTCTGTTTCTCCCTGGCAAGCTCTTGCATCCTGGCCTCAATCTTAACAAAATCGCTTTCGGCGATCACCCGTTCTCCCAGGTCGATATCATAATAAAAGCCGTTCTCAATATCCGGCCCTATCCCGAACTTGGCCCCGGGATATAACGCCTCGATGGCCTCTGCCATGAGATGAGCTGAGGAATGCCATAATGTGGACTTCCCTTCTTCACTGTCCCAGGTGAGCAACTTAACGGTGGAATCGTTGGTAATTGGCCGGGTGGCATCCCATATTTCATCATTTACCTTGGCCGACAGCACATTCCTCGCCAGTCCTTCGCTGATGCTCCTGGCTATTTCCAGGCTGGTAACACCCGATTCGTATTCCCTTACTGAGTTATCTGGTAGTGTGATCTTAATCATCATCTCTGCTTAAAAAATGGGTGCAAAGATAATACTTTTTCCTTTACACCCTAATCAATCATACGCTTATATTATTCTGATGGATCCGACAATTATTCCATCATAAAATTTCCAAATTTCCAAATTGTCAAATTTCCAAATTGTCAAATTTCCAAATTTCCAAATTGTCAAATTTCCAAATTTCCAAATTTCCAAATTGCCAAATTTCCAAATTTCCAAATTTCCAAATTTCCAAATTTCCAAATTGTCAAATCATCCCCGCATTCATCCGCCTCATCCTGATGTTCCTGTTCCGCTGCACCCGATAAATTCCATAACCAATAACCAGGAACAACGGTAGCAGAAAATTCAGGTATTTGATGAACACCTTTCGGCTCTCGCTCACCGCATCCAACGGCCTGCTGGTAACCTGTTTGGTCCTCAGATCCATCAAACCGGTCTGATCGGTTAACCAGTCCACCGCATTCGACATCAGGCTGATATTGTCGGGCTGAACTTTCTGAGCCTCCCTCCCGGTCCCGTTGGTGGCAAAATTTCCTGAAGAGAAAACCACCAGCTTCCAGTTTCCGCTGCTGCCTTTTCCGGTGATTGCGGCAGCTACTGCCTGCTCCGGAGCCCTGAAGTCATTGTCAGTCCATTGTTTGTCAATACTGAAGGTGATGGGAGGCTCAAGCAAACCCGACTTTCCGGAGGTCCTGGCCAAAACTTCAGCCGATCCGTTATTGACAGGTTTCAGTGAAAGGGGGGCAGGACACTGGAAAACAACAGACTCTAGTCCCCTCACAATGGGATGATCGGCAAACTGGGTGAGGAGCGGGAAATACGGAAAGGGGATCTGAGACTGGAAAGTGAACCCGCCTTGCTGCTGGGTAACCCCAATGTTGGTGCATTGGGCGTCGATCACAAACTTTTTACCGAGGGTGATTCCTTTCGTTTGCAGCCATCCCCTCAGCCCGTTCTCCACTACCAACCCCTGCATGGAGTTAAAATCACCCCTGACACCGTTCACGGCAACCATAAGGTTCCCGCCTTCATTCAGGAAACGTTCAAGATGGGCCAGCTGCCCTGCCCTCAGGGTGTCTCTCGGATCAACAAGCATCAGGGTGGGGAAGGTACCCAGGTTGTAAATGGAATCCGTCAGGTTGACCGGCTGGATGGTGTATAATACTGCCATACTCGCCATCAGCTGTTGCATGGCGTCCTCAGATGGTTCCCCGTTGCCCTGCAAAAGCCCGACTACCGGCTTGTTGGTCACACTCACCTTCTTGATCGAGGATGACAGTGCATACTCCATGGCCGCTCCCGGCTGGATCAGCGGGATCACGTCGGTTTCCTCATTCATCCTTACAATGGCTCCCAGATACACTTTCTGCTGCTTTACCTGGTCTTTCTCCCTCACATTGATCACGGCAGGCTGTATCCCCGATTGAACGGCTTCCTGCTCCTGGGCGGGATTGTCGGCAGGGTCAACAAAATTGAACACCACCTTGCCGTTCGAAATCTGGTAATACTCTACCAGCATCTCCTTGATATCCTGCCTTACCTTCATAATGTCCGGCGGCAAATCCTTGGTGAAGTATGCCGTCACTGTCACCGTCGAAGGCAGGTGTTTGATAATGTCCCGCGTCGCTTTGCTTAGCGTATACCGCTTGTCAGCCGTAAAATCCAGCCTGAAAAAAAACTGGTTCGACAACCAGTTGACCCCGATAATAACAAGGACAAAAATGAATAAATAGGAAGAAGTCTGTCGGATATTATTTCGTTTCATCGGTACTTAAATTTTAATAAATATTCATTATCATAACTGGTACATCGGTACACTGGTATTTCGGTACACCGGTAAACTGGTAAACTGTTTCATCAGCTTCTCGACCGTGCCAGATTCCTGTGTGTCAGCACCAGCCCAAGAACAATCAGCGAAAAGAAATAAATAAGATCTTTGGAATCGATCACTCCCCTTGAGATAGATTCAAAATGGGTTGCCATGCTCAGGTAGCTGAAAACCTCACCCGGCAAACCGGTAAACCCGGTGGAGATCACATCAAAAATAATGTGGAAGAACATGCCGATCAGCAGGGCCAGCAAAAAGCCCACGATCTGGTTACAGGAGATGCTGCTGGCATAAAGACCTATGCTGATATACACCCCGCTCATCAGTATCAGTCCCAGATAACCGGAGATCACCGACCCGTGGTCGATCTTGCCAATGCTGGATATGGTGAAGTAATAGGGCAGGGTAAGCACCAGGGCGATACATACCAGCACCAGCGTGCCGAGGAATTTGCCGATGATCACCTGCCAGTCGCTGATTGGCTTGGTCAGCAGGGTCTCTATCGTCCCGGATTTCCTTTCCTCGGCTATCATCCGCATGGTAAGGGAAGGAATGAAGAAAAAGAGCGTCCAGAAAGCGATCGCAAAGAATGTCTGCAGGCTCGCCTGACCAACCAGGAAAATATCGGACCCGAACAGCCAGGTGAAAAACCCGCTGAATCCCAGGAAACCGACCAGTAAGATGTAAGCCATCAGGGAGTCGAAAAACTGCTTCAGCTCCTTTCTGGTAATGATTAATATCTTGTCCATATCACCTTGTTTTTATCTGTTGAAAATGAATAACGATCAATGTGTGGTTAGCTCTCTGAAAACATCCTCCAGGCTGGCAGTGAATGGAGTCATCTCTGTGAGTATCCATCCTTTTCCCTTGCATAGCAGGAAGATGTCGCGTTTGGATGACATCTCTGCTTTACTCTGCACTTCAAACCCGTTGTCCATTCCTGTCCGGAAACTCACCGTTTCCACTGTTTCAAGCTCAGACAACGCCTGGTAGACTTCATTGGGCTCGGCGTCTTCAATGGTCACCTTGACCATCTCGCTGCCCTGAGAACGCCGCCTGAGTTCATCAGTCGTCCCGTCGGCCACGATCTTTCCCTTGTCGATGATCAGAATACGGTCGCAGGTCGCCTCCACCTCCGCCAGTATATGGGAGCTGAGCAGAACGGTCTTCTCTTTGCCTATCCTGCGGATCAGGTCGCGGATCTCAATGATCTGGTTCGGGTCCAGCCCGCTCGTCGGCTCGTCAAGCACCAGCACCTGCGGATCATGGATCAGCGCCTGCGCCAGCCCGACCCGCTGCCGGTAACCCTTCGACAATTCCCCGATCTTCTTGTGTTTCTCCCCTTCCAACCCGCAAATGGCAACCATTTCCAGTATCCGTTGAAAGATGTGCTCCTTCGGAATACTGTGAAGCCGGGCAATAAACTCCAGGTAATCGATCACCGTCATATCAGTATACAACGGATTGTTCTCCGGTAAATACCCGATTACCTTGCGTATCTCTTCTCCCTGGTTGAAAATGGAGAAATGACCCACCCGGATATTTCCCGATGTAGGCTCAAGAAAGGTCGTTATAGCCTTCATGGTCGTGGTCTTCCCGGCTCCGTTCGGCCCCAGGAAACCCACTATCTCCCCCGTCCTGACGGTAAAGGAAATGTTGTCCACCGCCCGTTGGGGACCGTAATTTTTACTGAAATTTTCTACGATGATATCCATAGAATAACATTTTGCGCAAAGAAAATAATTTGATGGAATAAACAATATTCTTATTTACCAATTTTAACATTTTTTAAAACTCCCCATCCCTTCACTTCATAACTTCATAACCTTCATAACTTCATAACCTTCATAACTTCATAACCCCGTCACTTCATAACCTTCACCAGCATCTCCCCAATCCCAATCGTATACCCCTCCGAGATCAGCCATGCCTTTCCACCGGGGTCTGCATAGATGACCACTGGCAGGTTCCCGTTCAGTTTTCTCGAAAGAGATCCCTCCAGCCACCCCATCAGCCGGTTGTCTTTATCCGTCAGAAATTTTGATTTTGCCGGCAAAGCAGCAATGGTAGCAGGATCAGGTATGCCTGGCTGTTTCTCGTCTTTAAGAAGGAATACAAGGTTTCCTTTCCATTTGTCCATTTGTTCTTTAAAAGGAGGAATATCCACCAGCACATGACGCGAAGGCTCCTCCAGCGGCGCTGTCCAGATGAAAATAGTACCGGACGACCCGGTTATGGCTGACCCGCTGATCACTTCGTTTTTCCCCGGAATCCCAAAGCTAAAATCTTTAGGGTGAATGCCGGGCAGAGCCGTGAACGAAAGCCTGGGCTCACGCACGTTAACGATCACATCGCTCACCTGGCCTTTTGTGATGTCGAAAAAGGTGATTGAGGATAATACGCCTCCATCCGATAAGCGGTTTCCTGTCGTAAGCAGGTAGGTGCCTTCTTCCAGCTCTGTACGGTCAGGAAACTCGCTCAGCTTCTGTCCTTCCGGAAATTCATAAAGAAAGGGTCTTCCCTTGTCTAAACGGGAAAGGGTGAAATGCTGGGTGTACCTCGCCTCAATATTGGGGTTGCCGGGGATCAGGTGAAGCATTCCCTTTTCTGTAACAGCTTTGGCAATATTTTCCCATTTTATGGTGACCCATTTCCCTTTGCTGAAATACTCCGGTTCCTGGGTGGCCGGTTCCAGCCGGGCAGCCAGTCCAAGCGAACGGCAAACAGCCACAAAAATGATGTCCCTCGACCTGGGGTCACTCACCCTGAGCTCCAAAACGCCAATGGGCGACAAAGGTGCACGCGAATGGTTGTTGGCAAAGGAATCGATACGGATACTGTCTTTGATCCAACGGATCAGCAACGACATTCCCTGGTCGGAACCGCTGATGTTTTTACAGGTAAAGGCCTTTTTCAGCGCCGGACGCCACGACCGTATCATCTCATTGCCGATTCTCGGGGAGGCGATATTGTTGAAGTAAAAGGCTTTCTCTGCCGGGTTGCCCATGATCCCCGGGCGGATGGAGAGATGGTGCATATGATCCTGCAGTATTTCGGCGGAAACATCCCTGATATCCTTATCAGACAGGGTATACAATAATGCTAATGCTGCCGGTCTTAGCGGAGACGGGCAATTCCGTATAAACATGGCCATCTCGTTCCAGTTCCCTTCAGCCTTTTTAAATATGCTGAGTGTGCTATCGTGAGAAATACCGTTACGGATGGCAAAATCCTTTACCCATGCTGAATCCCGGAAGGTCTTCATATAGGCTTTGCGGATGGAGTCTTCCTGTTTCCATCGTTTCTGGTTCAGCTCCTGGCCTTTCTCGCTGGCAGCCTGAGGTTCGGGCTTACGGGGCGGGATGATATCCAGGTTCTCGGTAACACCCTGCTTTACTGACTTCTTCAATGTGATCTCTACCACTTCAGTCTTGCCCACAGATATCTTCTTGTATCCGAAGGCCCCGTCTTTACTGGCCCATATCATCAGGTCTCCCAAACCGCAGGTCATGGATGTCTTGCCGTCGGCAGTGGTAAAGGACCTGGCCAGCGGATAGAATTCGGCATAATTATACAAACGGTATTCTACCCTGGCATTGGGCACAGGTTTTCCGGCAGAATCCGTCACCTTTACATAAAAGGTCTTTGAAGGAGCGTAATGAGTGATCAGGTTCAGTTCTGAATATCTTTCCTGGCGGTCGATGACGGGTTCCCGACCCATATAGTAGCCATAGGCGCGGGTATGGACCAGCATGGTCCGTTTGGAAGGCTCCGAGAACCAACCCATGTTCAGCTCGGGATCAGGCTCGCAGGCACCCATATAATACCTTGCCTGGCCGGTATGCCCACAGCGCGTAAGGCCGCTACCGTAAAAGTCGACTCTTCCCCGCAACGGCCGTAGGAAGTACGTATCGTAGCCAGCGGAGAACTTGTACGGGAATCGCTGCCCCGGTAAGTTACCTTTTCATGACACCAGTGGTTTACCTCCAGTGCTGCATCATGCAGGCTCATCCCCTTTACCCGCTGCTTCAGCTCCGGGTATACCACCGTCCTGAAACTGTCGAGATTCTCATTGTTCACCCGCAGCGGAAGTACAAAATGAAGAAACACATCTTCCGGTATGACCTTACCCCAGGGCATCTCTTCCCTCCGTCATAATCAGCCAGGTCGCTCAGGGGGGCAAACCCAAGCAGAAACATCATGCCGTCTCTCTCCTCCGCCGACAAGCCCGAATCCATCACCGAAAATAACACCTTCTCCCTGTGTTTGGCCAACTCCCTCGTTTTACCAAACATCTTCTCTACCTGATAAACATAAGCCCGCTGGGTAATCAGCCGCTTCTCCTTCCTGCATCCCCAAAAACCTACAACCACAAATAACAAAAAGAGTATCGATAATTTTTTCATAAGATAAATTTTATGGCTGCAAAGCTAGAGAAATTGCCCATATTTGTGTTTATTTGTGCCTCATTTATGTTAATATTTCGTCTGCTGATCAGATGAACTTTCTTTAGCATTCTTAAGCCTTTTCTACCTTTGCAAAAAATACCGCCAATGATCCCAGTAATAGAAACCATACCGGAAAAGAAACTCGTCGGCAAACGCCTCTGCATGTCAGTTACCGCCGACAAAACCTTTGAGTTGTTCCACAGCTTTATGCCCCGCAGAAAAGAAATAAAGAATACAATATCAGCCGATGTATTCTGCGTGCAGGTATTTGATCCCTCGCTTGATTTTAATAGTTACACTCCGGTAACTATGTTCGAAAAGTGGGCATCCATGGAGGTTTCAGCCTTTGAAAACATTCCTGAAGGCATGGAGCCCTTCACCCTGGCCGGTGGGTTATATGTCGTTTTTAAATACATTGGCACTCCTGCCGGTTATGCTGAAACATTCCGCTACATTCTCCACTCCTGGCTGCCTGCTTCCGGCTACGAACTGGATAAACGTCCGCATTTTGATGTTTTGGGTGAAAAATACAAAAACAATGACCCGGCCTCCGAGGAAGACGTATATATCCCCGTTAAAATAGCCGGCAGCCGGGATTTTGTAGAGACACATGGCAATGTGTCCTGATCTTCTTAATACATAATGAACTCCTGCATAAAAGATATTATAATGAGATTAGAAGACATTGGATATACTTTCAAACTGGAGAAATTCAGGATGGATAATGGCCTCAGTAGCTTTGAGGTAGGCAGAGTTATTGCAGAACATAAGGAAAGATATATAATCAGGACAGCTATCGGTGAATTTGAAGCCGAGATAACGGGTAATTTGCGTTTTAC
This sequence comes from Bacteroidota bacterium, assembly GCA_026391855.1. Classification (GTDB taxonomy): domain Bacteria; phylum Bacteroidota; class Bacteroidia; order Bacteroidales; family CAIXZF01; genus JAKLIX01. Next base: position 27,135 of record JAPLDE010000068.1, read on the forward strand.
TGCAAAAAGTCGTGAAGATTTTCCGGCTGTGGGAGACTGGGTTGCCCTGACAACGTATGAACCGGGGTTTGCAATCATTCATAGAATATTTCCAAGATCCTCAATAATAAAAAGACAGGCGGTTGGACAATATGGAGAGGTTCAGATAATTGCGGTAAATATTGATTATGCTTTTTTAGTTCAGGCCGTTGACAGGGATTTTAATATCAACAGACTTGAAAGATATCTGACTATCTGTAACTCATCAAAGGTCAGCCCCATCATCATACTCAGTAAAACAGATTTAATAAACCGGCATCAGATTTCTGAGATAATTGAAAATATAAAAACCCGTATTAAAAATGTTCCGGTTATTGCCATAAGTAATGAGACACAGGATGGATACGATGCAATAAATGCGACTATTGAAAAAGGGAAAACTTATTGTATGCTTGGTTCTTCTGGCGTCGGAAAATCTACGCTGTTAAATAATCTCTCCGGTAATTCCATAATGCGAACGGATACCATAAGCCGGAGTACAAATAAAGGGAGACACATCACAAGCCACAGGGAGTTAATTATTCTTGAAAATGGCGGAATATTGGTTGACAATCCCGGAATGAGAGAAGTAGGTATTGCTGATTCAAACGGCGGATTAGAGATAACATTCGACATGATTCTCAGCCTTTCTGAAAATTGCAGGTTCAAGGATTGCACGCACACGAATGAAGTGGGTTGTTCAGTTCTTGATGCCGTTGAAAAAGGCGAAATTGACGGAGCTTCCTACGAAAATTACCTGAAAATGCAAAAAGAGAAAGCGCATTTTGAATCTACCCTTGCTGAAAAAAGAAAAAAGGAGAAGAGTTTTGGCAAAATGTTAAAGGACTATAATAAACGGGATATTAAACAAAAAAAGTAACAGGTTCATTGACAATGATCTGGTGAAACATGTCAATTAAAATGGAAATTAATACAGATCACGGACTTGATGAAACGCCTGCATTAAAAACCCAGATCAGAAAGAAGAGTCAAACCTCGACCGACAGGAATCAATTGGATTCTCTGGTGATATTTCCCGGGGTTTGGAACCCTTTTTTCTCCGCTAACCCTTTCAGAGATTTGGAACCTGGCGGGGTGTTCTTTCGGTATCATGAATTCCCTGATCATCAGCCCAACCACGAATGGGTCAATTACTGATAACCCCGGATGCCAGAAGGTCCCGGTAAAGCCTCCCTTGTGCCTTTAGGCACAAAACCCCTGTAGCAACCGAGACCCGATAATCTTTCCCCGTGCCTTTAGGTACGAAACCAATATGCTCACTATAAACACATTAAGTTTTTATTTACAATAACCCGGTGCATGTTTGCCTATAAAGCATAATTTTTTTTGTTTTCAGCATCTTTACTTTTTTTAACCCTTTCATTTTCATTTCTTTACCCCAATGTATCATGCAATAATGAAGGAAGTCGCGAAATACAACTCTCGTAAAATAATATCAATCACTTAAAATATCTATTGTGATCTATGTATCTATTGTGGTTAGTTTTTCTTCACCACAATAGGCACATAGTAGATTAATACATAACTTTATCATTATCAGAATCAGATGGTTAATCCATCAAATTCTATTATGAGAAGGTGATGGGTGGTCCTTGGAAAACCTACTATATTGTGCGACTTGGGAAAGAAAAGCCACTTCCTTCGGTGCTTAGAAAGAAGATAATGAATAATCTGATAACCGCTATCTGTAATTTGCAAACATAAATGCCTGATCATGATCATCTGTTCCGGTACTCCGCTTGTGCAAACCGGCAACCTGGTTATTCACCGGACAAATGGGCGGAAAATATGCTGAAAGAAGCGCTCAGCTCGTTTTAAAGAAGGCAGCGATGAAAGCCGGGATAAGGCGGGAAGTAACATTGCGAACTCTAAGGCATTCATTTGCAACACATTTGCCCGAAAATGGAACGGATATCAGGTATATTCAAAGTTTACTGGGTCACAACAGTCCGAAAACAACCCAAATCTATACCCACATCACCACCAAAGACCTTGAGCAGATTAGAAATCCGATAAATAATCTTGACCTATCATAATTTTTGTAAAAAAATCTACGATGATGAAAAGAATTATGTATATTTGTCAGAACGATATGGAAGAAGGGTTGTAAACCAGGCAATTTCAACATTCTGATAAGGAAGAAATAACTCCAATTCTGCGCTACACTGTGTAACGCAGACATGAAGCTCCACAGTCGTTAGCAGGCATTAGGAAATATCTTATTATGGGATCAGACAAGACAAGTATTAGTGAATCAGTATCTTAACTTTATGTGGCAATTTCAACACTATTAGCAATAATTGTATTAATAATAAATCTAATGTTTACGATCTCCACTAAACAAGATCCTGATCCAAACCCAGGTGTTGCATTATACGGTTTTATTATTTTACCAGCTTTTATTGCATTAGTAATTTCGATTATTGTTCCTATTTACCAATATTCAAGCTATTCCAAAAATTATAAAACATCACTTATCCCTATGATAATGTGGTGCTTAAGTTTTGTTATGTTATGTTTTTAACGTATATCATCAAAAAAGAAGCGCCTGCTAACAAAGTTCAAATGCCAGCCCACAAGCCCCGTTTCTCTGAGCGAGGGCAGATGCTAAATAAACAATATAATGGTGAAATTCAATCAAATACAAACCAGCCAAACCTGTCCGACCACCCCAAAACCTGGACTGGCATTTGCACTTAAGCGTTATAGGGCATTTTTAAAAAGCTTGCAGAAACCAAAATCTTGATAATGGCAAAGCAACAAATTGATATAGTAAGAGAATTAATTTACTTATCATACTCGAACTTGGCAATGGCTCATACTGCTGTTGACAAGAAACAAGAGAAATACGGTGCGTTTAACTACATGATTAGAGCCAGACTATTCAAAGGACTTAAAACCGGGGCCATGAATATGCGGACAATTTTTGATGATGAGAAGATTAAGCTTCAAACTGGACAGATTTGCAATTATTGTGGTTCGACAGACAGGTTGGCATTAGACCATATTTTCCCTCAAAAACTTGGTGGACAGGACGATGCAGAAAACTTAATCTTTGCGTGTCGGACTTGCAATAGCTCAAAAGGGAAAAAGGACTTAATGGAATGGATGAATTTCAGAGGGCAATTTTTACCATTAATGATAATCAGACGCTATTTGAAATTGACCTTCAATTATTGTAATGAAAATGGTTTGTTAGACAAAAAAATTGAGGAATTGAAAGACTTGGAATTACCATTTAAAATTGACTTGTTGCCGGTTAACTTTCCGAGTCCTAACGAATTGATATTGAATATGGAGACAAATAAAAACGCCCTATAATAAATAAGGCTTCATGTGGTCGAGGGACGAGACCCGGCATGAAGCCCTGTTGCACAAAAGCCCGCCACGGAATGTGGGTCTAAGCTATGGGGATTAAGTGGAAATAGAATGTGGAATTGGCAGGTATTAACATGAACGTTCTTTGAAATGATGTTGTGGTACACGGCTTACAAGATGTTCTCGAATATGCTGACTGAATCGACGAATAAGCTCAACGCCGCAAAGTCACTCAATGAAGAAGTTGTTGACTTTCTGGCCAGAGAAGCCAGGTAACGGTTCACTTCCTTCTCGCTGATAAACTGGGGAAGTTTACCGAAATGAAGACTCAACTGAGAAATCTTCCGGCCGTAATTGTTCAACCTACCCGGGGAATGCCCTGAAAATGTGATCTTTTCCTGAAGTTCTTCCCATAGTTTACGGAATCCTTGAACTTCATGATAAGCCTGTTCCACAATAGTGAAAGACTTTTTTCTTAGCTTTGATTGTGTTTTCAAAATACAAAGGGTTTTGATTCAACCTTTTATACTATGATACAGCAAGAAATGCTATCCCGTCACGGTTTCCGGGGCGGGATTTAGTGCAACATTTCGCCTAGACCAATGATACGAAATCACAACATGCAAACTTCCACACTGTATTCACCGCACTGGTTTTCGCTAAATCGTTATAGGCAAGCGTAAGAGGTTGTTAAACAAGATGCTATTTAAACTTTTGATTGGATACCTACGAAAAGATATGAATAAAAAAATAGGTATAGGCGCTTAGGTCTCCCAATTTTGAGTACCTTTGAGCCATGGAAACTAGGGAAATCTTTTGCGGTGTGAACTCGATCAAATTTAATCAACGGTTTAAAACAGATGAAGAT
>JAPLDE010000058.1:0-1503 GCA_026391855.1 Bacteroidota bacterium
GTTTTTTTTTTAAAACAATATTCTCCACAGGGCGAGGGCGGGATATCCGGTATTTTTATATCTTAGCCATTTGGAGGATATGCCATGAAGATGATAGCCATTGAGCATGAAATGCATGAGGTTGACTGGAATAATTCCGGCGCTATCCTCAATGAAGAGGCCAGGGCTGTATATGATATGGTCCTGAAGGGATTTATACGGGAAACCTATTTCAACGATGAACACCAGGCCGTTCTGGTATTGGAATGTGATAGTATTGAGGTTGCCAAACATCAACTGGCTGATCTGCCGCTGGTAAAGGAAGGGTTCATTACTTTCGATATCAGTGTGTTACATCCGTATGACGGGTATTCACGGATTATCTGAAGCAAAGCTTATGTAACCCATGTGGCCATATGACCATGTGGCCTTGAATATGGACGCGAGATCGTGCAATCAAATCATTTGCACGTTGGCATTTCGGTATAATGGCATATTGAATCCCCAATTACTGTTATTCTATAGATAAACTACTTTTCTGACTCATTAGGTTCGTTCAGCTAGGGAATTACCCATACTATCGAATACATTTTACCGGAGAAATCCACCCTCTACTTTTGGTTGAAATTCTAAATCAACCCAGTATGAGAAAATTTCAATTATTCCTGTTCCTTCTTATCGCTGCAAGAATTTGCCCGGCCAATCCGGAAACCGGCAACAGCGGCAACATAAAAGGTAGTATTTCCGGTGTGGTAAAGGATAAACAAACGAACCAGCCAGTGGAATATGCCAATCTGGTCCTGTATAACCAGGTGGATTCGTCTGTTGTAAACGGGGTCCTTACTTCATCTGATGGTAAGTTCGTATTGAAGGATATCAGAGAAGGGAATTATTACCTTGTTGCCTATTTTATTGGTTATCAGAGGACTTCCGTCAGCAATGTGACCATTTCACAAGCAAACCGGGACCTGATCCTTGGCCCTATCCAGATTGAGCCGACATCCAAACAGCTCAATGAAGTGTCGGTTTCGGCAGAAAGGAACCAGGTTGAATATAAAATTGACAAGAAAGTGGTGAATGTACAGCAAAACCTCAGCAATGCAGGTGGTACTGCGGTTGATGCGCTTAGAGATGTTCCGGGAGTGACTGTAGATAATAGCGGAAATGTCAGTGTAAGAGGCAGTTCTAACTTTATTGTGCTTGTTGACGGGAAGCCCTCTGTGCTGGAAGGCAGTGAAGCCCTCAGGCAGATCCCCGCTTCCTCGGTTGAGAAAATTGAAGTCATTACCAATCCTTCTGCTAAATATGATGCCGAGGGCACTTCAGGCATTATTAATGTTTTAATGAAGAAGGGCAGCAATACCGGTTTAAACGGGGTCATCAACGCCTCCGCCGGTGTTCGTGATAAATATACAGGAGATTTTTTATTGAATTTTAAAAGACAGAAGATCAATTACTTCTGTGGATTCAATGTCAGGAGTACAGAGAATATTTCATACATCAACACCTACAAGGAATCAACCG
>JAPLDE010000058.1:1510-17953 GCA_026391855.1 Bacteroidota bacterium
CAACCGTAAAAACCGATACAACCAGTTTTTTATGGAGCAAATCGGTAAGAAGAAGCATATACCGAAGTTATATCGGTAAAGCCGGATTTGACTATACGATTGATCCTAAAAACATGATCTCTTTTTCGGGACAGATCGGACGGGTTGATTATAATGGACCAACAGAAACCCGATACCATATTTGGGAGAATCCTGAATTATTGATGCAATATACCCTGAACAAGGAAAAGACAGAGGTAAAGGGAAATTATTACATGGCGAATCTGAGCTACCAGCGGAAGTTCAGCAAAGAAGGGCATGTTCTTAATGCGCTGATTTTCTATTCGATGTGGGAAGGTGACAGGAACGAATTTAACAATGACTATAAAACCTCCGGTGAATGGGAGAGTTTATTGCCTGAGCCTGACCGCGACAGGAGGCTCCGGAATGAAGACAAACAGGAAATCAGGATAAAAGTTGATTATTCGCTTCCGCTGGATTCCTTAAGCCAGATTGATGCCGGCTATCAGTCAAATTTAAAGCCGATGAATTCAAATCAGAAATTCGAAGCCTGGAACCCAACGACCAATGCATGGGCTGAAGATCTGTATTATAAAGATAACTTATTCTTCTACAATAACATCCATGCATTCTATGCCACATACAAGGGGCAGTTCAGACAATTTGAGTACCAGGCAGGATTGAGGGCAGAATATACGGATAGGGTGCTGGACCAGAAGATCCTGGATAAAACGTATCGCTATGATAAGCTTGATTTTTTTCCAAGTGCTTCTGTTTCAAGACAATTCAGCAACGACAGGCAACTTCAGTTCAGTTACAGCAGGAGGATCAACCGTCCGAACGAACAATTCCTTAATCCGCAACCCATGTATAGTGATAAAAATTGAAGCCTATTACAGACAGAGCAATGATGCCTTTAACCAGATGATCCATGTTAATGACAAGGGTGATTATTACATTGATTACGGAAATATTGCAAAGACCCGTTACTTTGGGGCAGATGTTTCTGGTAACATTGATGTTTGTAAGTGGTTCAGCATTTCTCCTGCCGTCAGTGTATACGGATATAAGTATTATTCAGGGAATATCAGCTATGACATACCCGATCTGCCGGTTTCGATGGATGCCAGGGCAACCCTGAATTTCAAACCGGATAAAACCACCCGTATACAGGTGAACGGGTTTGTGAATGCGCCTTATTATGATGTGCAGGGCTGGCAGGATTACTTTTATTCCATGGGTGTTTCAGCCAGGAAAGAACTGTTGAAAAGGCTTACTGCGGTTGTCAGCATCAATAATCTGTTTGGTCTTTACCAGTACAACTCAAAAAACAGGGACAAAAACCTCTACAATACTTTCCATATCTGGAGTGAACCGAACGTGGCGGTTTTCAGTCTGAGCTACAAGCTGAACAACTACAAACCCATCCGCCGCAACGATGAACCCGTTGATTTAAATATTAACTGAAAATCAGTGGGTTATGATTTTTTTTCTTCATAAATTGACATCATTGTCCCGATAATTGTCCAACAATCAATACTCTCATTACCCGGTATACCCTCAAGCATGTGAACCGAACCATTCTCCAGATTTGAGCCAATTTTCCATTTATATTCTTCGGGCCAGACTATCTTTAAATTCTCGATTTTTGCCTGACCGAACAATCCAAGTGTTGAAAAAGAGATTAAAAGGGAACCGGGGATTCGGATGACATCTAACAGATGACATCTCCAACCGGGCATCCGGATGACATCTAGCAGATGACATCTCACAGATGACATCCCGGACCATCATTCGTCGCTGCGCTTTTCGCCATCCTGATTTGAATCTGCTGGGGGGAAAAATACCTGCCAGTACCATCACAACAGCAAATCTGCCTGCGAAGCCGGTTCGGGTTGCTGGTTTTGAGGTTAAAGTTGTCCGGAAATGCCACCATTGTAAAGAGGGTGTCTTCATGTGTTCGGGCATGCGGGATTTCGGTAAACCTGTTTCATCGATTTTATTACCATTTTTCTGAAATTAAATGTAGGTTTGTATGTTGGTAAGGTTATTGCCTGAAAATGAAGAAATTATTCATCGCTTTCTTCCTCCTTTTTGGTTTTTTGGTTGTGTATGGTCAGAACCGGAAAATGACCGACAGTTTGCAGCGGATTCTTCCCGGGATAACAGGAAAAGAAAGAGCAGATATCCTGGGTACGCTTGGAGAATCGTATTTCGAATATGATCCGGCAAAGGCGATAAAATATGCCCGGGAACTTATTCCCTTAGCGCAGAAGATAAATGATCCCTTTGGTGAAGCAAGAGGAAAATCCATCATTGGTATAGCCCTGTTGAACCAGGGTAAAGCCGAGGACGCCCTGCCTTTTTTCCAGGACGCCCGTATCCTTATCGAAAACCTGGGCAGAACCGATAAACTGGCTACGATCTGGACCAATATCGGAAACTGTTTCTTTCGAAGCGGTAATTATGACCAGAGCTATGAAGCCTATCAGAAATCGGCAAGAATCTCAGAAAGCCTGAAAGACTCGATCAGCTATGCCAAAGCACTCAGCAGCATGGGCATGGTTCATAAGGCAAAGAAAGAATATGCCACAGCACTTGAGTTACATTCTCAGGCTGCCGGTATCTTTCAAAGAGCCAAACACTGGCATGAATACAGCTTTGCCCTGAACAACCAGGGAGTGACTAACCTGGCCCTGAAACGATATGATGAAGCCCTGAAATGCTTTGTTAAATCGTTGGAAATCAGGCGTGAACAAAATGTTAGTGAGATTGATCTCATTAACCTGTATAACAATATCGCCCTGGTTTACAGCGACCAGAACAACAACGAACAGGCCCTTCAGTTTTACCGGCAGGCGCTGAGGGCAGCCCGAAAAGCTGATGACAAATACAGTCAGGCAGCCATCATGCAGAACCTGGGGAACCTGTTGCTGAAGGAAAACAAAATTGCGCTAACGCTTCATTATTTCGACTCTTCCCTGACACTTGCCGGGAGCATCAGGGCCAATGACATCATTGCCAGCGGATACAGCAATATGGCGGATCTGTATAAAAAGAAAGGTGATTATAAAAAGGCGGCGGAATACCTTGAAAAGGAAAAAGAAATACAAAGCACCCTGATGACGGAGAAAAGCCAGAAGAGAATTGAGGAATTACGCATTAAGTATGAAACCGAGAAGAGTAAAAAGGAGTTGGCTCAGCGAAACCTGGATTTAAAGAAACAGACCATTCAGAATGCCATCTTATTATTCGCCTGGCTGGTCATCCTGTTGATCCTGATGACCATATTGCTGTTTTACCGCAGTATAAAGAGGAAGAAAACCGCACTTGAAGCGATGAACAGCAAACTGGTTGAATCGGAAACCTCCCTGAAGGAGAGTAATGACACTAAGGACAAGCTTTTCAGCATCATCACCCACGATTTGAAAAATCCTTTTGGTATCCTTATATCTATGGTGAGTTTTTTGGATGAAAATTATTCGGTGATCGGCGAAGAGCAAAGGCTTCAGGCCATTCAAACACTGAAAAAGTCGGCCCTGGGAACCAGCCAGTTGTTGGAAAACCTTACCCAATGGGCCCTGACTCAAGGTGGGAAGCTGAAGATCGTGAAGGAAAAGACGGATCTTTTCAGGGTTGGCCAATCGGTGCTATGGCTGATGAAACCCGAAGCTGACCGGAAAAAGATCGTTCTGTTATCAGACATTGTACCAGACACCTGGATTGATACTGATCAGCAGATCCTGAAAACAGTTCTCAGGAACCTGATTGGAAATGCCATCAAATTCACCGGAGAAGCAGGATATGTGGAGCTGGGCTGTTACCCGGAAGGAAAGGAAATGATCCTTTTTGTCAAAGACAACGGAGTTGGTATAGCCCCAGAAGACCAGGAAAAGATTTTCCGCCTCAATGTTCACCATACTACTTCCGGGACATACCAGGAAAAGGGATCGGGATTGGGGCTTATCCTGGTGAAGGAATTCGCCTCAAAAATTGAAGGAAGGATATTTTTCAACAGTTGCCCTGGGGAAGGAAGTACGTTTTACCTTGCATTGCCTAACAACCTGAACGAATGATTAACCCGGTCAGGATCATACTTGTTGATGATCACCATATTGTCAGAGACGGAATTAAGGTCCTCCTGATGAATATTCCTGATATACAGGTTGTTGGTGAGGCTTCTTCGGGGGAGGAGCTAATGCAGAAGATGCGTTCGGTCCCGGTGGATATTCTGATCATGGACATCTGCATGCCAGGGGTTTCCGGAATCATTCTCACCGAAAGGTTAAGGACCGAATATCCACAAGTCAGGGTGATCATGCTCACTGCCATGACTTCCGAAGACCACATCATGAATTCATTGAAAGCCGGGGCATTTGGGTATCTTCCCAAAGATGTCAGGAGGGAAGAGTTGCTGGAGGCTATTTTTACAGTCAGTCAGGGGCAGGAATACCTGGCTCAGTCGCTTTCGGCCAGGGTTTTGCAGAAACTGATCCGGCATTCACGCACGCCTTTCTCCGACCGTGAGGAGAATATCCTGACAAACAGGGAGTTAGAGATCATCGAGGGGTTTGCAGAAGGATTTTCATATAAGGAGATAGCTGACCGGCTTAGCATTTCAGTTAGAACGGTTGAAACTCATAAAATGCATATCATGGAGAAACTCGGTCTTCGCTCCATTGCCGATATGGTTCGTTATGCCATCAAGCATGGCATCATTGAGGTTTAATACCGTTTTTCTTCACATTCATCCGTAATTTTCCGGATAAAAAATCAGTAAGGGAACTGATGCCTGACCGCTTTCACCAGTGTACTTTTGGAGAAAAATTTATACCATGAAGAAATTTATTTTACTGTTAATATGCTGGCAAACAATGAGTACCTGTTTTGCCCAGGGTAGCTGGATATCCTATACCACTTCCAATTCATCCATACCTTTTGATGGTATGAATTGTGCAGAGACTGACCTACAGGGAAACATATGGATAGGCAACGACAATTCAGGGAATTACCCGCATATTTCCCGTTTTGATGGTACTACGTTTGCTTCAGCGTTTCAAAACGGGTGGGTAGATGCCATTACTGTTGACCTGTCGGGCCATGTCTGGACCACGGNGACCACCAAGAACTGCACGGCTCTGCCTGGACCACTCATACCCTTGGATTATCAAGCTTCTGGCTGTTCCCGATCGAAGCGGATGCTGCCGGGAATATCTGGCTCTTCGATATGGCCGACAAGGCCTTGTATAAGTATGACGGTTCAACGGTAACCCATATCACTACGACAATGGGACTGCCTTCGGATAATGTGAACTGCCTGAAACGCACGGCCAACGGGATCTATATCGGAACAACCGACGCGGGACTGGCTTTCTATGACGGATCGGCTTTTACTGTGTACAATACCTCTAATTCCGGCCTTTCTTCAGACAATATTTTTGATTTGGACTGGAGAAATGACACCCTCTTTATGTCGCTGATCAACTCCGACATTGCTTTTCTGCACAACGGAGTGATAACGCTTTTGACCAATGCCAACCTGCATTACGGACGCATTGCACTGGATTCCCAGGGGAAAATCTGGCTGGCCTCCTATGGTAATGGTGTGTACAAATTATCGTTAAATGGCACCATTACCCAATACCAGTATGCGACCAACCCTATCTTCGATCAATTTGACCAGTATAACTGCATTTCGGTTGATGTGAACAACCATGTATGGGTTGGAACCCAGCAGGCAGGGTTACTGGAATACGATCCGTCAGGAACTACCCATATTGATAATACAAAACCATCTGATTATCAGGCCCATGTATGGATCGATCCCTCAGGATCATCTTCTAAGTTCAACCTTGAACTGCCTTTTTCCGCCCCGGTAATCCTTGACCTTTTTGATGTTTCCGGACGCTGGATTTCGAGTCCGTATCAGGGGATGATGCCCGGTGGTTTTTCATCGGTCCATTTCCCTGCCGGCCTTCAGGCAGGTGTTTATATATACCGCTTCACCAGCGGCCGGTTTACGGTTACCGGTAAGTGTTTAGTTAAGTAACAGGCATTGAAACAAAATCAAAATGAATAGATCTTTACTCTGTCGTTCATTATTAGTATTCTATTGGTTAACAGGCAGTTGTTTAATTCCGTTACAGGCTCAGCCGACCGGGAGTTTTGAGATTGAAGTGCCGCTGGGTCTTGAAACCCATATCCTTGCCTTCCATGTTCCTTTAACCTACAATCCACAGATTGCTTATCCATTGATCGTAGGCCTGCATGGAGGCGGAGGGACAGGTACGGGCTACCGCAACTACCTGACGGATGTGGCAGAGAATTTCCCCGCTGTGGTGGTTTGCCCTGACAATAACGGGACCACCTTCAGCGGGCCTGCCGAACAATTAATTCTGACGGCTATTGATACAGCAAGCAAGCTTTACCATATCAATCTCTCAAAAGTGGTTTTGAACGGTTACTCTATGAATGGCTTTGAGGTTTATCGCCTGGGTTTGTCTTCCTTTTATTCATTTTTCGGAATTATACCCTATAATTCCGTTATGCTCAGCAGTTGGATCTCCCAGTTGAACCTGAATTCCGATGTACCGGCCTGTATTTGTGAAGGCAGTCTTGATTCTTATTATCCATTGAATTTTCAGATTTATAATACCTTGATTTCCAATGGAGGAAGTGCGTTTTTCCAGGCCATTCCCAATGTTGATCATGATCTTGATGCGCATTTTGCACCGGCAGTGCTGAAATGTATGCAGGTTATTGATTCCCTACAGGGTGCTGTGGGAACTCCTGATCCGGAGAACCTAATGAAAATGGATATCTTCCCGAATCCCTCGGGCGCCTCGTTACATATCCGGTTTCAGACCGAAATACTGCCGGATTTTCTTTGGGTAACTGATATCTTGGGCAGAAAGATCATGGACTCCATACAGACCCTGGATCTTCCCTCCCTGAAATCTGGGATCTACCTTCTTTTAACACAAAAAGACGATGCCCGCCAGACTTTCCGGTTTATAAAGAAATAGTTACTTTTTGCAGGTGTAAATGTCAGAACTTGTGAAAGTTTTGGAATATTTTTATTTGTTTTATGCAAAAATATTTCATAATTTTCACACAGTTTTTCCTCATCATCCTTCACTTGCAAAATCAACTAACTATGAAAAATTTCAACCGGTTATTGGGTGCTTTTGCTATTTCAATCTCACTTTTCTGTCTGTTATCAACCTCCGGAGTCTACGCACAATCAACTATTTCCGGAACAGTAAAATACCTGAATTCCTTTTTACGTCCCTTGGATGGTATAAAGGTAGTTCTGACAAACCCGTCAGGGCTCCCGTTGGATTCGGTTCAAACCAATGAAGAGGGGTACTTCATCTTTCATAATGTACCTGAAGGAAGTTATTATATCAAACCCCACTGTACGAAAGCCTGGGGTGGAGGTGCTTCCAATGATGCCTTGCTGATTATGAAACATTTTGTAGGGTTAAATATTTTACCGCCACTGCCCCTGAAAGCCTCAGACCTGGATGTTTCCTCAAGTGTTAATTCTGTTGATGCTTTATTAGTCATGAAACGGTTTGTGGGTATGATCAACAGTTTTCTTTCCGGTGACTGGGCTTTTGAAATGGATCTCGTGGTTGTTTCGGGGAGTAGCAACATTGTCCACGATATCAAGGGTTTATGTTTTGGTGATGTAAATGGTTCGTATAACCCTCCGGGTTGTAGCCCATATCCCACGGAGGCCGATGCAGGACCCGACCAGTCAGCTATTCAAGGCAATACAGCCACACTGGCAGCGAATATTCCCACCAGCGGGACCGGCGAATGGAAGATTATTACCGGGCCCGGAGGAATGCTGACTGATCCCGCAAATCCCAATTCAACTTTCACCGGTTTATCCGGAACGGCATATCAGCTCGTCTGGACGATTACTACCTCCTGTTTCATCTCTTATGATACTGTAGAGATCAGCTTTGTTCCTGCACTTGGACTGCCCTGTCCGGGAATCCCAAGCTTTCTTTATGGTGGGCAAACATACAATACGGTGAAGATTGGTACACAGTGCTGGATGAAGGAGAACCTGAACGTTGGCAGTTATGTAGCCAGCATAAATACGGGAAGCAGCCATTCTGATGTGAGTAACAACGGTATCATTGAAAAGTACTGTTATAACAATGAACAGGCAAACTGTATCATTTATGGCGGATTATACGACTGGGATGAAATGATGTCATACACAGCAACAGCGGGTGCCCAGGGGATTTGTCCGGCTGGCTGGCATATTCCTGCAGAAGCTGAATGGACAATATTGACGACCTATCTTGGAGGAGATAACCTGGCAGGTGGAAAAATGAAGGAAACCGGGATAACCCATTGGTTTTCCCCTAATGATGGTGCAACGAACGAAAGCGGTTTCACTGCATTGGGAGCAGGCGTACGTTACTATGGTGGCAATTCCGGCGATCTTCATTTCCAGGGCTGTTTCTGGTCTTCAACACCAGACAATATTGAAGGAGCATTGTATCTTTCCCTTACTGCTTTTCAACCTGTTGTATATCATTACGATTACGGACAACTCAGGACGACAGGCATTTCCGTTCGTTGTCTGAAGGATACCTGCGCTTCACCCACCTCTTCCGATGCAGGCCCCGATCAGATCAATATTGCCGGTAATTCAGCCACTTTGGCTGCCAATAGCCCGGGTACAGGTGAGACAGGTACCTGGAATATTGTCTCCGGATCAGGAGGCAGTTTGGTCAATATCAATGACCCGGCAACAACTTTTTCCGGTGCTCCAGGAGAAACATACCATCTAATCTGGTCTATTTCAAATACTTGCCAGATCAGCATTGATAGCGTTGAGATCAGTTTTGTTTCAACAATTGAGCAGCCCTGCCCTGGAACCCCCTCTTTTAGTTACAGTGGCCAAACATACAACACAGTGCAAATTGGCATGCAATGCTGGATGAAGGAAAACCTGAATATCGGCACAATGATCTATGGAAGTCAAAATGCAGCCAACAATACCGTTATTGAAAAATATTGTTACGATAATGAACCCGCCAATTGTACGATATATGGCGGTTTTTACCAATGGGATGAGGTGATGCAATATACAACGGCACCCGGTTCTCAGGGCATTTGCCCGTCCGGTTGGCACATCCCGTCTGATGTGGAATGGTGTACACTGGCAACTTCCCTTGATGCTACTGTGGATTGCAATGTTAACGGAGCGACTGGCAATAATGCCGGTGGTAAAATGAAAGAAACCGGAATAACTCACTGGAATTCACCCAATACCGGAGCAACTAATGAGAGCGGTTTTACAGCATTTGGGACCGGTTTTCGCATTTTTTACGGAGCTTTCGGTGAACTGAACCAAGGTGCAAATTTCTGGACCAGTTCTGACAATTCAACATTAAATGGGATCAGATGGGGAATGAACTTCGGTAGTGCTAATATCCGCAGGGAATATTTACCTAAGGTATTGGGTTTATCTGTCAGGTGCCTTAAGGATCCATGCGCTTCACCCACCTCTTCCGATGCAGGTCCCGATCAGATCAATATTGCCGGTAATTCAGCCACGTTGGCTGCCAATAGCCCGGGTACAGGTGAGACGGGTACCTGGAATATTGTCTCCGGATCAGGAGGCAGTTTGGTCAATATCAATGACCCGGCAACAACTTTTTCCGGTGCTTCAGGAGAAACATACCATCTAACCTGGTCTATTACCAATGCATGCCAGACCAGCATTGATACCGTTATCATCAGTTTTGTTGCTCCTCCGGCACCGTGCCCGGAAATCCCAACCGTTAGCTATGGCGGACAAACATATAATACTGTTCAGATAGGCACCCAATGCTGGATGAGGGAGAACCTGAACATCGGAACAATGATCGATGTCAATCAGGAACAAATAAACAACAGCATTATTGAGAAGTATTGTTATAATAATGATACAGCTAATTGCACGATTTACGGAGGCTTATATGAATGGGATGAACTGATGGATTATGTTACGACAGATAGTGCCCGGGGGATATGTCCCTTGGGATGGCATATCCCTGCTGATACCGACATGTTCGTCCTGGCCGGTTACCTTGGTGGAACAAATATCATGGGAGGCAAGATGAAAGAGACTGGATACGATCATTGGTCTATACCTAATCCGGCCAGCAACAGCAGCGGCTTCACTGCGCTGGGGGGCAGTTACAGGGATGCCAGTTGGAATACTTTCAACCATCTTACCAACAACGCCTACTTCTGGACTTCGACGCTGTCCTCACCCGGTGGTGGTCCGTGGTATTGGAAGGTTCGCTGCGATTCCGAGTGGGTGGAACGTGACCACAACCTTTACAGGTCTTTCGGCTTTTCAGTCCGCTGCCTGAAGGATAACTGAAAATAACTTTTTCCCATTTCGCACACCTGTGCGTTTTTCATCACAAAAGCGCACACAATTCCCATTTATTTAACATGTCAACATGATGCTTTGCATCAATGTGATAAGTTTTTAACACATTGGTTATGTGACATGTAGCCTCCATTTTTAAAGATACTTTTATTATTACTAACATCTGGCTCAAGGATTGCCTTGCAGGTAATCAGAATATTATTATTCCTGAAAAATATTCAGAAACCAACAATTGATAAAGAGTGCATCAAATGCTTATCCCGATGAAAAACGATTTCAATTTAGAAGAACCGGAAAGGGAACTGGCTTTAAGGGAAAGAATTTTCAACCTTATTGTCCTTTTTAAATCAGGTATAACCATGAGGGAGCTGGAAATGATATTTGATGAGCCCCGTATGCGGTTGGGGTACATCATCAACAGGTTAATTGAAGAAGGGAAAATCCAGAAATCCGCTGATACCTACCTCTTAAAATCAAAATTATTAACAGATGAAACGTTGTTTAACCCTCAAAAATAAAACCCATGGAAACACAAAATAAATCTCCCGGAAAGCACCCCCCCTAAGGTTTAGTCGGGGTCAGAGGGTTCACCCTGGAAAGATATTAATTAAAAAATAAAATAAATCAATTTTTTTCAATTCTTAAAAAGTATAATCATGAAAAAGTTATTCGTAATCTCAATCATCCTGATGGGTTTTGCCGCCTCCGCATTTGCTCAGGGCAATGCATCAGCCACCGCCACAGCATCAGCCACCATTGTTACCCCCATTGCCATCACCAAGGTAACGGATATGAATTTTGGTAATATTGCAAAAAACAGCACATCCGGAACTGTAACCCTGAATTGTGCCACCGGAACCGATACAACAACAGTGAATCGTTCAAAAACCGGTGGGGTAACTTTCCCGAATGTTAACGGGACAGTAGCCCTGGCTCATTTCCATGTTTCCGGTCAACCCACTTATACCTACGCAATTACACTGCCAGGTACTGTTCACATTACTTTAAGCTCAACAGATGTCGACCTGGGTGAATTCGCCAGTGTACCAAACGAAACAGGGACACTGTCTGAGACCGGCACACAAGGCCTATTCGTGGGAGGCACGTTAACCCTGGTAGGTACTGAGACTGCCGGACTCTATACCGGGTCGGGTGTTGTTGAAGTTATCGTGGATTACAACTAAATACTTTCAGGGATAAAGTGCTTGTTAATAAGCACTTTATCCCTTATTTTTTTTATAACAGGCCATCACAAGAGTTAATAAAAAGCATATCACACTCTCAATACAAGCAAGCTATGTTGAAAACTGTTTTCCACCGGAATTCTTCCTTTAAAAAATTTTGTCGTTTTTTAGGTCTTTCCATCCGGATCACCGGGCTTTTAATGGTTATTTCCATCACGGCTGAAGCTCAGGGCGACCTTTTAATCATGCCCAGGAGAGTCGTTTTCGAAGGGTCAAGAAGATCACAGGAACTGAATATTGCAAATACCGGACAGGATACAGCCAAATACACTATTTCGACCTTACAGTTCAGGATGACAGCAGGAGGCGCTTTTGAAAGAATTACCGAACCTGATTCGGGGCAGTATTTTGCGGATAAGTATATCCGTTTTTTTCCAAGAAACATTATACTTGCCCCCAATGAGTCGCAGGTGGTCAAGGTTCAGCTTGTTAAAACCACTGAATTACCGGCAGGTGAATACAGGTCCCATTTATATTTCAGGGCTGTACCGATCGAAAAACCTGTTGGAGAAGAGATCCTTAAAGATACTTCCAAACTGTCAGTCAGTATCAGCCCGGTGTTTGGGTTAACCATACCGGTTATCATCAGAGTAGGTGAAACCAACGCCGATGTAGCTTTTTCTTATGTTTACCTCAATATGGAAAATCCATCTTCTCCGGCTTTAAACCTGACTTTTAACCGGTCGGGGAACCGGTCTGTTTATGGTGAAGTGGTTGTTTATTATTGCCCGCCTGCTGGAAAAGAGACCCCGATCCAGACAGTCAGGGGGATAGCTGTATATACTCCCGGTAAGGTCCGCAATTTTAAAATTACATTGGAGAACATCAAAGGAGTGAACTTACACAAGGGGAAGTTCAGGATCGTTTATTCCAGCCCGCCGGAAGAGGGGAAAAAGATGCTGGCAGAGACTGAACTGGTTTTAAAATAAGATATGAGTAATCAATATAAACCATTGGAAATAAATAAGATAATAGATTACGATGAAAAATTTAAACCAATATTTGCTTTATTTCCTGTTGTTTTTCTATGGAGGAGTTTCCGCTCAAACGGCAGTTATCACTGATGATCCGGATTACACTACCGGTCAGTCTTCTTCCGTACTGGATCTGAAATCGACTTCCAAAGGCTTACTGGTACCCCGTATGGATTCCTCCCAACGGGTATCCATTTCAAGTCCGGCTGCCGGATTATTGGTTTATCAAACAGATAAAGAAAAGGGGTTTTACTATTATTCAGGAACAGCATGGGTAAACCTCCTGAACTCAAGCTCTCCCGGACAATGGATCACCAGTGGCGACAGTGTCAGGTATTATAAAGGGAATGCCGCTAATAACAGCACTTTTGAAGCTGACGGAACGATGCAGATGAACGGAACTGCCACCGTATGGGATGATTTACGTGTTCCTGTTTCTGCCACCAACAAGGCGGGAAGCACCCCTACCATCGGCGTCTTTATTGGCAATACTCAGATATATTACTTTATGGACAATGCCACCAATGAATTATTTTTTGAAGTCCAGATGCACCATTCCTGGAAAACAGGAAGTACTATCTATCCGCATGTTCACTGGATTCCATATACGAATGGAAGTTCAGAACAAAAGGTCCAATGGAGCCTGGAATATACCTGGGTGGATATAAACGGAGTGTTTTCAACAACCACAACCATTACCGGAGATACTCCGACCAGCAATCCCACAAGTCTTGTGGCTAAAACCCATTATTTAACGCAACTTGGTACCGGTATTTCAGGAAGCGGCATCACCGGTGTGTCTTCTATGCTGGTCTGCCGGCTATTCAGGGTTGGACCAACTGATACCTATACGGATAAAGCGGGCCTTCTCGAATTTGACTTTCATTATGAGGTAAACACCATCGGCAGTCGTCAGGAATTTATTAAGTAGCCAAAGAGTTGTACCATGAGATCAAAATGGATCATATTATTCCTTTTAAAAGTTCTTCTGATGATTCCCTCCCGTTTATCCGGCCAGGGATTGATCCTTCCGGCAGGTTCAAATATGATCTTAAACAGCGGAACATTGATTCTTTATAACAACCTAACTAATAATGGATTAATAACAGACAATGAGGGTACGACCATTTTTGCCGGATCCGGTCAGTCCATTAACGGCACATCTCCTGTAACATTCAATAACCTGATCATCAACAATGGAAGCACCACCAGTCTGATCACTTCAGGTGAGGCTGTCAAAGGAGAACTGCGGTGTGAAGGAACATTAAATGCCGGCGGAAAACTGATATTGCTTTCAACCGCTGATCAGACCGCCCTGATCGATGGAACAGGCGAAGGAACAGTATCAGGCAATATTACCATGCAACGGTACCTGCCATCGGGCTATGGTTATAAATTTTTCAGTTCACCCTTTCAGGCAGCAGGGATAGGAGAATTTGCCGATGACCTTGATCTTACACAATCTTTCGCCCCTTTATACCGGTATGATGAAAACCAGGCTTTCAGCTGGTGGATCATCGATACTACGGTTACAGATACCTTAACCCCGATGTCGGGTTTTGCCGTTAATTTCGGGGCCTCTGCCAGTGCTAAAACCGTGGATATTTCAGGTGTGGTTAACAATGGCGACCTTTCGGTAAGCTTATTCAATCATAACCAGCCATTCACCCAGGGATTTAATCTGGTTGGTAATCCTTACCCTTCACCTATTGATTGGAACGCTTCCAGCGGCTGGACCCGCACAAATATAGATGATGCGATCTATTATTTTAATAACGGATCTGCTAACCAATATGTGGGGACATATAGCAGCTATATCAACGGCATTTCCAGTGATGGAGTCGCCGGAAAGATAATCCCGGCGATGCAGGGGTTCTTTGTTCACGTTAGCAATGGTACTTATCCTGTTTCGGCTTTGCTGGGGTTTTCAAATGCCGTCAGGGTTAATTCACATAACCCGGTCTTTCATAAAACCGGTCAACAGGAAAATCCCTCAATAGTTCGGCTAACTGCCGGATTTTCTGATAATAATAATCTGGTAGATTATTTTGTCATTCACCTGGATGACTCAGCTACCTCAGGAACAGATAAGAAATTTGATGCGATAAAAATAATGAATACCGATCAACTGGTCCCGAATCTTTATGGAATTTCATCAGAAGGGATTCATCTTTCCATTGATGCATTGCCTTATACAGGAGATAGTACGGTGGTTCCGCTGGGAATTAACGCCAATGCAGAAGGGCTGATCACTATCCGTCTTTTATTGGCAGACCGGCTTCCAACCGGCACATATATTTATCTTTATGATTATGAGACTGATATGATTAAAGATATTCACAAGGATCCTGTATATACCCTTTTTCTTGACAAGGGTGAAACTATTAATCGCTTGTTTATCATATTCAGTCAAAAAGAAATGAAGGAACAACCCGGAAATCCGGAAAAACTTAGTGTTCACTTTTCCGGCAATTTATTACATATCCAGTATCGCCTGGCTTATAATGAAAAAGGCATTATCCTTATCAGTAATATAATGGGACAGATTGTCCGGAAAAGGATTGTAACAGGTTCGTCCAGTATTGATGAAGAATTAAACTGGAGGACAGGAACTTATGTGATAAGTCTTATGGCAGCAGAAGGTACTTTTTCGAAGAAAGTGGTAATCACAGACCAGTGAGAAGGAACAGAAACATAACACAATGCAGAAAGGTTTTCTTAATCCTGTTAGTAATCGGTTGCTTACATTGTTCTTTTGTTCATAGGGTTGAAGCCCAGGTAATGCCTCCTATTCCTATATCACTAACGGTATCTACCCAGCAACACCTCGATTTTGGTTCATTTTGCATAACCGGACCAACCGGCGGAACGATCACAGTTTCAAATACCGGTGTCAGGACAGCGACAGGTGATATTTCACTGATAGGAAGTTCGTGTTCGGTTGCCATTTTCATTGTGGAAGTTCCTGTTGGAACATCCCTGATCACTGTTTTAGAGCCTGATACAAAGCTCAGCTCAAACAATGGAGAGTCGATTACGCTTCATACAGGCACTTCAGAGCCAGCATTTCCCTATACTACTATTTCCGGAACCACGGAAATCCAGGTGGGAGGAACCCTGACAGTCAAAGGTTCACAGGTTAATCCACCGGGTAATTATAGAGGTGACTTTGAAATGATCGTTAACAATAAATAAAGTCATGAAATTCCCATGAGTTTGCACTCACCAACAGAGATGATAATAACTTCATGGGTATTCCATGTGACCATTGAAATCAAAATTATTAACACATGAATAAAGTGGATGCATACACCCCTCACAGATGCAGCAGGGGTATGCATCAGCTTATTTTTAAACTCCTGGTTACCGGGATGATAGTATTCACCTTACTTCATCCGTGGGTTTGTTATTCACATGGGGCTCTTCCGGCTTTTGATGAAATTCCGGTCAATCTGAATATAAAGGGAATTTGTAGTATGGAAGTGGATGCCATGATCCGGGGAAAGGAGATTTATCTTCCTGTTACAGAGATTTTTACAATTTTAAAGATTAATAATCATCTTTCTGTAGGTATGGATTCTGTCAGTGGTTTTTTTATTAATCCCGATGCCAATTATGTGATTGACGGGGCGCTGAACCGGATTTATTACGATGGAAAAATTATTTTTCTTGAGGAGGAAGATGTGATAAAAACCGAGACCAACTTTTACCTGTCGGCTAAATATTTTGGAGATGTTTTCGGGCTTGAATGCCGGTTTGATTTCCGCAACCTGACTGTTTTCATGGAAACGACACTCGAGCTTCCCCTGATCCG
>JAPLDE010000157.1 GCA_026391855.1 Bacteroidota bacterium
CCTGACAGAGGAGGTACTTCAGGAAGCGATAGCCAAAGACTGTCATTTTATTGTTTCCCATCATCCCCTGATCTTCAAACCGATGAAGAGGATCACCGGAAGCAACCTGACAGAAAGGCTGGTCATGAAGGCCCTGCAGCACAATATTGCGCTGTATGCCATGCATACCAATCTCGACAGTGTATATAACGGGGTCAGCACAATCCTGGCGCGTAAGCTGGGTATTGAAAACCTGAAGGTGCTGGAACCGCGAAAAGGTTTGCTGAGGAAACTCGTCACGTTTTGCCCGGCAGGTTATGCTTCAAAGGTCAGGCAGGCTATTTTCGATGCCGGGGCCGGAATGATAGGCAATTATGATTTCTGTAGCTTTAATTCACAGGGGCAGGGAAGTTTCAGGGCCGGGACCGGGGCAAATCCCTTCGTGGGGGAGATGGATACCCTTCATTTTGAAGAAGAAACCAGGATTGAGACCATCTTTCCATCTTTCCTTGAGCATGCGGTTCTTACAGCCCTGCTGACCAGTCACCCCTACGAAGAAGTGGCCTACGATATCTATCCACTTGAAAATGAATATACCAGGGCCGGGTACGGGGTAGTGGGAAATCTGCCGGAACCCATTGATGAAGCTGATTTTCTGGAGATGGTAAAGGCACGGACAGAAGCCGGGGTTGTGAGGCACTCCCCCCTGTTGGGAAGAAAAGTGAAAAAAATAGCCCTCTGCGGCGGGTCGGGTAACTTCCTGATAAAGGAGGCGCTACGCAAAAAAGCGGATGTTTATCTTACCGGTGAACTAAAGTATCATGACTTTTTTGAGACGGAAGGAAGGATATTATTGGCAGACATAGGTCACTATGAAAGTGAACAGTTTGCCAAAGAGCTGATTTATTCCATAATATCTGAAAAATTTACTAATTTTGCAACCCTTATTTCGGAAGTATACACCAATCCGGTAAGTTGCTTATAATCAAAACATTACATATGACACCGTCCAAGTCAAAAACCAAAGAGCCTCAACCAATAGAAATACCACAGGATCAGACAGCTTCTGCTGAAGAGAATAATCAGGCAGTGGAGTCTAATCAGGTGAAGGAACCCAGTACTGAAGAAAAGCCTGAGATCTCCATAGAAAAAAAGCTGATCGCGCTTTACCAGCTTCAGCAAATTGATACTCAGATAGATAAAATAAGAATTATCCGCGGGGAGCTTCCTTTGGAAGTACAGGACCTGGAAGATGAGATCATTGGGTTAACCCATAGGGTGGAAAATTTCCAGGAGGAGGTTGCATTACAAGAAAAGCAGATCAGGGAAAAGGAAATCCAGGTGAAGGAAAGCGAATCGCTGATTTCAAAATATAAAGAGCAGCAAAACAACGTAAGAAACAACCGTGAATACGATTATCTTTCAAAAGAGATTGAATTCCAGGATCTTGAGAAGCAGCTTGCCGAAAAGCGGATCAAGGAATTCAAATCAACGCTTGATTCAAAGAAGGATGCTATAACGGCTGCACAGGAAGTTCTTGCAGAGAAACAGGCCGACGTCGATGTAAAAAAGGCCGAATTAAAAGACATTGTTGAAGAAACTGAAAAGGAAGAGCAATCCCTGGTGAGGAAATCGGACGACAACCAGCGTTTCATCGAGGACAGGCTGCTGACCGCCTACAAGCGCATCCGCAAGAATGCCCGTAACGGGCTGGCAGTCGTCATGGTTGAAAGAGGGGCCTGCGGTGGGTGTTTCAATAAGATACCTCCCCAGCACCAACTGGAGATCAGCATGCATAAAAAGATCATTGTGTGCGAATATTGCGGACGTATCCTGGTGGATGAAGGGATAGTCAAGGTTGTAAACGCCTGATAGCCTGCTCATCTTTCTGAAGGTTTTTATAAGAGGTTGTCAAACAATTAATAAGGTTTGACAACCTCTTTTTATTATTTTTATTCCATGGTATTCCTGCGGCTGTTCTTGATTACGCTGTTTATTTCTTTTCCAGTAAAAATATGGGCGGAATTCGAATTTAACAACCGTTGCCAGCTTGCCCTGAAGGAGGCATTTGCCCTGAGGACAGCCAGCGCCGCCACTTTGTTGGATGAGGAGAAAAAAGCCAATCCCGCCAACCTGGTCCCCCTGCTGGTTGAAGATTATCTTGATTTCTTTACACTTTTTCTTGGTGAAGGGGAAAAGGATTACAAAAATCTCAGGAATAACAGGGATTTACGGTTAAGGATACTGGAGAAAGAGGGTACAGCTTCACCCTATGCCTTGTATTGCAGGGCGGAGATACATTTGCACTGGTCGCTCATCCGGTTGAAAAGGGGAGAATGGACAGGGGGTGCCACCGAACTGAACAAGGCTTTTCGCCTGCTGAAGGAAAACCAGCAGCAATACCCGGCGTTTCTTCCCAATGTCAAGAGCCTGGGCCTGATCCACTCCGTTTTTGGGGCTGTTCCTCCTTCTATGACCTGGGTGACCCGGTTACTGGATATGGAAGGGACCCTCGACCAGGGAATAGCAGAAATTCATACCGCCTTCGATGGTTCCCTGAAGCAGGAACCTTTTGCCTATCTGAAAGAGGAGGCCGTTTTATACCTCATCTTCATGGAAATCAATAATGTGTATGATAAAAAGAGAATAGAAATATTTTCCAGAGAACTGCAGGATAAAGGAATACCGGACGAAGCCAGGAAAAGACCCCTGCTGGCCTATGCTTATGCCACTTTCCTGTTGAAAACCGGCAGGAATGACGAAGCCTGCAAACTATTGATCTCTTTCCCTAAGGCCGGTAATCAGCTTCCATTCTATTATCTTGATTATCTGACCGGTATCTGCCTGTTGAATAAGCTGGATACCAATGCAGCCAAATATTTCCGGTTTTATCTTTCCAGGTATAAAGGACAAAGTAATATTAAATCTTCGTGGCAGCACCTTGCATGGATTGAATTACTGAAAGGCAACAGGGAAGGGTACCTGAGAAAAATGTCGACACTGCAATTCTTTGGAAAAGAGCGGGTTGAGGCAGATAAACAGGCAGAGAAAGAAGCACGCGGGAAAATAGTGCCCAATCTGGCCTTGTTACAGGCCCGGCTTCTTTTTGACGGAGGATATTACCGGCAGGCAAGGAATATCCTGAGTAAACCGGTATTTATCAATATGAGGGCAACCTCAGCCGACAGCCTGGAATACATTTACAGGTTGGGAAGAATTGAGGATGAAATGGGATTTGAGAATGAGGCGGTCAGGTATTATGAAAAGACGATCGCCGCCGGGATTGATCAGCCCTTTTACTATGCGGGTAATGCCTGCCTGATGCTGGGCCTCCTATACGAGCAGAAGCAACAATATACTAAAGCAATGGCTTTCTACAGGCAATGTCTGAAGATTGACAGCAGGGAATACAGGAATAGCATTCAAAATAAGGCCAGGGCCGGGTTGGCCAGGGTAGAAAAGAAACTGTAATAAAGCCGCTTACCTGATCTTTTTCTCTTCAACCTGGATAACCTCCTTAGTATCAGTACGGTATACAAATACTACCAGGTAACATTGATTATCATTCCATTCAGTGCTAAGGGTTCCCGAGAATTGTTTTGTAATGACAGCCCCCGAGGTTTGCGCCGCAGTCGTGAGGATTGATCCCCATGTCCCGTTCAGGGAGCCTCTGAGGACATCTCTGTGTACATAGTCGTGGATATTGTTGCCATTATTAATTTCGGGATTGCTGTTCATCTGCGGTTTAATAATACTGTCTTCAGTGATGAAGACACATATATTCAAAGCCTGGCCGTAATCCATCAGATAAGTGGTTCCCACCGTAACATCGACATCCCTGTTCCCGGCATCATAGGCAGCTGCCAGATCAAGGGTAATAATGGGAGTATCATCAAGCATGGTATCCACTGTGGCAGGCCAGTATCCCGGGCTGATGGTATAGGTGTCGGGACCGGACATAATGCGGTTTATCAGGCCGGTGGGATTACCGACGTCAGCAACTTTAAAGTAAGTATATAGCTCTTCACCTACCGGTGTCCGGAAATCATAGGTATAATCCCCTCCTCCTGAGGGAATGGCCAGTTCTCCGGCATGAATGGTAAGGATCACGATGCTGTTTGAATCATCTGTTTTCAGCCCGTGAGCTATCAGGGATGCCCAGGGACAGTTGGGACATTTAATGGCAGTAAAGTCTTCCAGCAGAATCTTTCTTCTTACCGTTGTAGTGGTATCCGAATCCTTATTCCTCAGGTAAGGTTCACTGAGTTTATCGCAGGAGGGAAAGATAAAGGAAGAAGCCAAGGCCAAAATGATAACCAATATATATAAGTAGCTCTTTTTCATAATGTTAAGATTAGAAAGTGCTGGTAATACTCAACTGAAATCCATTAGAGGCAGGTACAGCCCGGCAAACTCCGCCCACACAAAGAATACCCTGCCTTTGCCGCCCATAGGCCAGGGAGATCCGGTTAGATCCCTTGGTATAACCTGCTGAGAACAGGTAGTAGTGGAGCTGTTCTTCTTTTAACTCATTTCCGTAGTTATACATATCCATGGCTGATACAAACCATTTTGGAGCGATGGTATATTCAGCCAGAATCATTGCCCAGTCGCCCTTGTCCTGTTTGGTTGTCAATCCCTGGAGCTCGACCCTGACGGCATTTTTCTCATTTAAAATATAGGTAATATCGGCAACGGCTACATTGGCATAGACCATGGGAGCTCCCTGATGCCCTTCTATAACAGACTGGTTATAAGCCAGGTTAAGGAAAGTGAAGATGCCTTTCCACCTCATATTGAATTTATGACTAACCTCAACATTAAAATCCTGGAAATATTCTTCCTTCCCGAATTTGAAGAAATCACTGGTATATCCAAGGGTGCCTGACTTACCCACCACCGTTTCCGAATTGATCGGCTGGCGGTCTATTGCATTGATATGGGAGAAATTGACGGCGGTTGATGTTCCGTATTTCCCGCCTAGTTTGGATCCTTTTTTGATATGATATTCCATGGAAGCGTAATAACCTATCTCTCCGTTAGCCTGGGAGGCATAGGGATAAACGGCAGCCAGGGAATAGGTGTGCTGTTTTGTAATGGTGGGCAGATAATTGATAGTCAATGGGTTGCCGCTGATCATCCGGTCGGAACGGAAATTCATGTTATCAATTCTTTTGGCTGCCAGCACAATACCCAATCCTTTCCTGGAGTATGAAGCATTCAGGAACAAGGCTTCACCCGGTTTATAGATAATGTATGCATATTCCCCGCTGAGATGAACCCTGCCGCGGATAACTTCCATTCTGACTGCCGTGGCGGATACGTTTTCAGGAAAAATATATTTGGAGGTAGGATCATCTTTCTGGTATTTGCTGACAATGCTTCCACCAATGACCAGCTTGGTTTTCCACATTTCCATTGAAGGAAACATATCATTCAGGAAGAATTCAGCATCGGCACCCCGCATGATACCATTGCTTTTAGCCCAGTAATACCGCTGGTTTCCGTAAATTCCTTTTAAAAACACCCCTTTTACCGGCGCGTACTTCACCTGAATTCCATCCATTGAATTGTCGATACCCAGGGTCTTTTCTTCATAGCTCCTGAAAACCAGGCCATTTCCAAACTGGTCGTAGAAGTTCCCGACTGTTACTTCCAGGTCTCCTCTTTTAAATGAGGCATAACGATATGCAATCCCATTGCCGGCATATTTGGAATCATAACCCAGCATGGGATTCAGGTAAGCTTCATACCTGATACCGGCACTGAAGTCACCTTTGGTATATACCAGGTTGGTATAGGCGTTCATCCTCATTTTCTCGGGGACCTTTGGTGCCTTGATAATGGAATCTTCCTGATAATACTGGGAATTCAGCTCAAAATTCCCGTGGATGGTTCCTTCCTGGCCTGTTTCCTGGGAGAATGCAAATGCAGGAGCAATCAGTAAGGTAAAAAGAGTTGCCAGCTGACAGATCTGTTTCATTATTGAGTTATTTAATTTCCAGTTTTTCTCCTTTAGCCAGTTTACGCACCAGTCCGATCAGTTCAAGCTCTGAACCTTCTTCAAAGGAAGTGTGCTGCCAAACGATTTCTCTCTGGACAATATTCATGGCTCTTTTAAAATCGCCGTTGGGGTCAAGCAACACGGTATAATCCCAGCCTTTTCCTTCGATGACAGGCTGAACACGACCGCTTGAGCGGGTATCATCGATGGAGACTGCCACCAGTTTAACACCTGTTTCTTCTACCCAGGAAGGATACACATCGCTGATGGAGGTGAGTTCCTTGATACAGGGTTTACACCACAAGGCCCAGAAAGAAATGATCATCGGCTTTCCGTTGTTAGAAAGTTCGCTGACGTTGAGATTCTTTCCATCCAGGGTTTTCACGGTAACAGACGGAAGCTTGCCATATTTCTTTTCACCTTCCTGTGAAAAAAGAAAAATCGGAACTAAGAATAGTGCTACAATGAGCAGGTTGGTCTTCATGTTGGATCAGTTTGTTTTTATTGTCAGGATTAATTATCTGATAATGAGTGGTTTGATAGCAGATTGATGACTTTATAAAAATTCTTGCAAAGTTGCAATATTTATTTGAATTAATGAATGTACACTTCGAGTATTCTTGCAGAAGGCATTGGCAGGATACCAACCAAATTTAATATATTGGGAATCAATACACTTTCTCCTGTTTTAACAGAAATATCCCCTTCATCATAGACAAGGCGAAAGCTTCCTTCAGTGCAAAGATAGATCACGAATGAATCCAGTTCCCCATAATCCTTTTTTAACGGAATCTGAACGTCTATCAGGTTGGTGATGAAATGTTCCGATTTTATCAGGGAAGTTGTTCCGTTTTCCCTTAGGGTATAATGGGTTTTATATTCAGGAAGAACAGTAAAATCAAGGGCATCGAGGGCCAGATCGGTATGAAGCTCCCGTGAATGGCCTTTTTCATCCACCCTGTCCCAGTCATATATCCGGTAGGTGATATCGGAGGTTTGCTGTATCTCGGCCAGGAGGATACCGGGGCCAATGGCATGGACCCTGCCGGCAGGTGTGAAGAAAACATCTCCCTTTTTCACGGTCTCTGAATGGAGAATTTCGCGTAGTCGTTTCTCTTTCAGGTAGATAAGATAGGTTTCTTTATCAACTTTTGTGCTGAAACCACTAATGAGTTCAGCCCCGGGATCGGCATCGAGTATAATCCACATCTCTGTTTTGCCATTGGCACTGTGCCTTTTCCTGGCCAGATAATCATCGGGATGGACCTGTATGGAAAGGTATTCGTTCGAATCGACGAATTTCAGCAGGATAGGAAATTCATCTCCATATTTTTCATACACTTCATCTCCAACCAGGTCGCCCATGTAAATCTCCACCAGTTCATTGAGTTCATTACCTTCCAGAAAGCCGTTCGTAACCAGGGTCTGATTGCCGGGAACACCGGAAAGGACCCAGGCCTCCCCGCAATTCGACAAAGTGCCGAAGTCAAGCCCCAACAGGGTTCTGATCTTATGTCCGCCCCAGATCTTTTCTCTGAAAAGAGGCTGGAATTTCAAGGGATAGAGGCTGTTCATGGCAGAGTGTCTTACCTAGTTCATTCCTTCTTCGTTTCTTAATTCACGAACGCGCCTTCCCCACTCACTAGTTCCTGCAACCTCACGAAGTATATCCGAGTCTAAAATTTTTCCAATATTAGCATTGAAAAATTCACGCAACTTGGCTCTTGATCCTTTCCCCCTTGTTGTTTTTTTGTTCATATTGTTTGAAAGCGTTTCTGATAGAAATACCTATTGATTTGGCGACTGGTGGTGGAAATGCATTGCCAATTTGTCTGTACGCTGGTGTCTTTTTACCAACAAAAACCCATTCCTTTGGAAAATCTTGAATTAAGGCGGTCATTTTTAAGGTCAGTTTTGGCATTTCTTTGAAACTGTTAACTGGAGGTTGATCTGATATCCCTATCCCGTTAATACCCAATTCGGCCCAAGCAGCTCTTGCCCTCACCGGACCTAAGTCTGCCCCTCCATGTTTCTTTGAACCTCCATCCAGAGTTGGTGCAATTGAGTTAGCCTTTTCTTTCCAACTTTCAATATTTTCCCACCCTAACGAATTCATTTCTTCGTATAACAATTCTCCGACCGTCGGAGGTGGATTTTCATTTTTTAATGGCCATGAAAAACAATTGAAATATTCTTTTTTCATCCCAATTAAAATAGCTCTTGGTCTAAGTTGTGAAACACCGTAATCAGAAGAGTTTATCAAACGCCAATCACACCTGTATCCTAAGTCAAATAATTGTTTAAGGATAACTCTTCGGTAATCCTTGAATTTATTTTCAAGCAGACCACGGACATTTTCTAACATTACAGCTTTTGGATCACACTCTTGTATTAGTCGCAATGCCTCTGGAAATAAGTCTCTTTCATCTAAATGTCCAAGTTGTTTACCTGCTACTGAAAAGGGCGGACAAGGAATACCTCCGGCAAATAAGTCAACCTCTTTATAATTAATTGCTGAAAAGTTTCTTACATCATCTTCAATTACGTTCCAGTGTGGTCTATTTG
This sequence comes from Bacteroidota bacterium, assembly GCA_026391855.1. GTDB lineage: Bacteria > Bacteroidota > Bacteroidia > Bacteroidales > CAIXZF01 > JAKLIX01. Next base: position 8,549 of record JAPLDE010000157.1, read on the forward strand.
TTCTGAGTGTCTGGCAAGCAAGCGGTTCAATTTCAATAAGTGCAAGATGCTGAAAGCCTGCTTGTTCGAGGCCCAGAGCTTGTCCACCGGCCCCGGAGCAAATTTCTATTGATGTTAGTCTCAATTGTTTTAATTAATGGTATACGAAGGTAATTTTTTTTAATTCAATTTGCTTGTTGTTTTGAGCTACACCAGTAATATCCCAAAGTTGTTTTCTATCATCATTACAAATCTCCTGCCAAGGGTAAGCAGTACCGAAAAGTAAAAAAAGTTTGGTTACAATTGGGAAAAGGTTTACATTTGCAATAATAAGTGTGTAATTAATGGCTGATAATCAGCTAATTAACATTAACTAACGAATAAGGACCTTTAACATGGACGATGGACCCGCGAGTAAATCGTACATAAGTTTTGAAACCGTCGGAGGGATGTCCTGAGTTTGTTGCATCCTTCCGGTAATACAACGGGAGGAGGCTTAATGACCACAATCAACACTTTCTACCTGAGCCATGTTCTGGGCAATAAGGTGATTTCCGAACACCGGAAAGCAGTGGGTACCCTGGTTGATATGGCAGTAGACCTGAGTTTTGTCCGGCCTAAAGTGATAGCAGCCCAGGTGAAATTCGGCCGTCAGCCGATTTTGCTCGACTTTGCCCATCTTACTGTAAAAAAAGAGAAAAATAGGTACTTCATCAATTGCAGTCATATTGAGGAATTTGACATTCCCAAGGAGAATATTCTTTTCCTGGCTAAGCATGTGCTTGATAAACAGATTGTTGATATTGACGGTCGTAAGCTTGAAAGGGTTAATGACCTCCGGCTGGCCTTTTTGTCGAATGGTTTGTATGTGGTAGCTGTTGACGTTGGTATGGAGGGATTGTTAAGACGGTTATCGGTGGCAAAACCCATTAATCAATCGTTGAAACCTTTTGGTAAAAGTCTTCCGAGCAAACTGATCCTCTGGGATGATGTGGCAGCCATAGGTACTTCCATGGAAGGCCTCAGGCTGGCCAAGGAACAAAGCAAGCTGGAAACCCTTCACCCTTCAGACCTGGCTGATATCCTGGAAGACCTCGACCGCAAAACCCAGCTGGCGGTATTTTCAGCACTCGATAATGAGAAGGCTGCCGATGTGCTGGAGGAGATGGAGACAGAGGCCCAGATCAGTGTACTGGAAGGTCTTTCTGTAGAGAAGGCAGCCGATGTGCTTGAAAAAATGCCTGCCGACGAGGTGGCCGACATCCTGGATGATCTGGATGATGAGAAGGCCGAAGAACTGCTGAGTGAGATGGAGCATGAGGCCCGGCAGGAAGTTAGGGAACTGATGGATTATCCCGATAATACAGTGGGAAGCCTGATGACAACCGACTATTTTTCCTTCAACGAAAACATGACGGTTGAACAGACCATCCGGGAACTCAGACGGCTTAAACCCCCATCCGATACTATTTACTACCTCTACGTTCTGGATGACCAGGAAAAACTTACCGCCACGGTATCCTTACGCGATCTGATCATATCAGATTCCGATACACCCCTGCACCAGATCATGAACCGCAAGGTAATCAAAGTAACTGATTATGAGCGCATTGACAGCCTGGCAGAGATCATCTCGAAATATAACCTCATCGCAATACCGGTTGTTGACGATCATAATGTGATGGTGGGCATGGTGATCATTGATGACGTGGTGTTTACCCTGCTGAAAACCCGTAAACGCACAGTTCTGAAAGAAGATTAGTAACATGAGTGCAGTAAGGCTACATCGAAAACTCAGTTTTTGGGGCAGAATTGGTTTATTTATGGCTATTCTGGGACCAGGAATCATAACGGGGAGTGTCGATAATGATGCCGGCGGGATAACTACCTATTCCGTTGCCGGAGCGTCATACGGATATGCACTTCTCTGGACCCTTATACCTGCCTTTATTGTCTTACTGATCGTTCAGGAAATGAATGCCCGTATGGGTATTGTTACCGGTAAAGGGCTGGCCGATCTGATCAGGGAGAATGCAGGCGTAAAAGTAACATTCTTCATTTTTATTGGATTGCTGATCGCTGATATCGGAAATACAACCACTGAATTTGCCGGTGTTGCCGGAAGTATGAATGTATTCGGAGTTAGTAAATATATTTCCGTACCTCTGGTGACCATTGCTGTATGGTTATTGGTGGTGAAAGGCACTTACCGGTCGGCAGAGCGTATCTTTCTGATTTTCAGTATTTTCCTGTTGTCATATATTGTATCTGCTATCATGGGGAAGCCTCAATGGAATGAGATTGGGGCATCCATTATTAAACCCCATATCGAATTTAACTTTGCATATCTGACCATTGTAATAGGTATCATCGGAACCACCATTGCACCCTGGATGCAGTTTTATATGCAGTCGGCAGTTATTGAAAAAGGTCTTAAAATTGAACATTATAAGTACACATTCTGGGACGTTTTTATTGGATGTGTGGTAACGGTGGTGGTTGCTTTTTTTATCATAGTTGCCTGTGCATCAACTCTTCATGAAAACAACATAAAGATTGAGGAAGCCAAGGATGCGGCAATGGCTCTTAAACCGCTGGCTGGTTCACTGGCCTCCACTTTCTTTGCTTTAGGATTATTTATTGCCTCTGTTTTTTCAGCCACCATTCTCCCTGTAGCGACTGCTTTTTATGTGTGCGAAGCCTTTGGTTTCGAGGCAGGTATCGATAAAAAAATGAAAGAGGCTCCCCAGTTTTACTTTCTTTACACTTCCATTTTATTGATTTCCATGATCATTATCCTTTTCCCAAATGCGCCTCTGATATTAATAACGCTTTGGTCACAGGTGTTGAATGGATTGTTATTGCCGGTTGTTCTTATTTGCATGATTTTACTTGTCAATAATAAAGAAATAATGGGATCATACACCAATAAACCGCTGAATAACTGGATAGGATGGACGACCGTTATTGTACTGATCAGCCTGACCCTTGTGTTGCTCGTTACCTCTTTTATCAAATAACCACATGATAATCATAGGGATAACCGGGACATTGGGAGCAGGTAAAGGAACCATTGTTGACTACCTGGTGGAAGAAAAAGGGTTTACCCACTATAGTGTAAGGGGATACCTGACAGGAGAAATAGAAAAAAGGGGCCTGCCCGTTAACCGGGACAGTATGGTTTTGGTTGCCAATGATTTACGAAGTCACCATTCACCGGCTTATATGGCAGAGGTGTTGTACGAAAAAGCTGTGATCTCGGGCAATAACTGTATTATCGAGAGTATACGGACAGCGGGTGAGATCATATCGCTCAGATCGAAAGGGTCTTTTTATCTGTTTGCCGTTGATGCAGACCCTCAGCTTAGGTACAGCAGGATAAGCACCCGCGCCAGTGAAACGGATCATATCACCTTTGAAACTTTTCTGGATAATGAAAAAAGGGAGATGGAATCGAAAGACCCCAATCATCAAAACCTTCATAAATGTATAGAACTGGCTGATTTTGTGTTTGATAACAACAGCACCAAAGAAGTGTTATATCAGCAGGTGGAAGTCGTTCTGAATAATATTTTAAAATAAGTAGAAATGGAAACTGAATCAGCACCCTATATTCGTCCAACATGGGATGAGTATTTTATGGAAGTGGCCCACACCATTGCCAAACGGGCAACCTGCGACAGGGGGAGGAGCGGGTGCGTGATTGCACGGGAGAGACAGATACTGGTGACAGGATATGTAGGGTCGCCTGTTGGGTTACCGCATTGCGACGAGGTAGGGCACCTGATGAAGAAGACCATTCATGAGGATGACCGCATCACACTCCATTGTGTACGGACGGTCCATGCCGAACAGAATGCCATCTGCCAGGCGGCCAAGCTGGGGGTTTCCCTTGACGGAGCCACCCTGTATTGCCGGATGACCCCCTGCCGGGTATGCGCCATGCTTATCATCAACTGCGGTATCGTCAGGGTGGTCTGTGAATTCAAATACCATGCGGGAGCGGAATCGGAAGAGATGTTTAAAACGGCAGGGATCGATTTGGATTATGTTAATAATGAGGTTCTTAAATACAGGGATCAGGAGGTGAAGTAAACTAAAATGGTACAATTGACTGCTTTTATTTTACCACATAGGCACAATAGGGTTCAATAGAAAAAAACCGGAGATTTCTCGAACAGAATCGAAAAAATAACGTTATATTAGCGATTTAAATCGAGAAACTATGATAAAGCGGTTGCTTGAGGATAAAATACACGGTCTCTTATTCGGTGGTAAAGCAATTATTCTGATGGGTGCCCGGCAGACAGGAAAAACCACCCTATTAAAAGTAATTGCCGGGGATAAAGAACAAGTGTTTTGGTTAAATGCCGATGAGCCTGAAGTCAGGACTATCTTTGAAAATGTGGGATCGTCCAGGCTTAAGTTGATGTTTGCCGGGAAAAAGATGGTTGTTATTGACGAAGCCCAGCGGATTCAGGATATCGGGATGAAACTAAAGCTGATCACAGATCAGATTCCGGAAATACAAGTTGTCGCCAGTGGTTCTTCTGCCTTTGAACTGGCAAATAAAATCAATGAACCTTTGACAGGGCGGAAGATAGAACTGAAACTATTTCCATTATCATTTAAGGAAATGGTTGATCATCATGGATGGCTTGAAGAAAAACAGTTGCTGAGCCAGCGCATGATCTATGGTTATTATCCGGAAGTGGTCAGTAAACCCGAGCAGGCCAGAAGTATACTGATTGAGATCACTGAAAGTTATTTGTTTAAGGACCTTTTTTCATACGAAGGCATCCATAAGCCCGGAAAACTAATGAAACTATTACAGGCGCTTGCCTTTCAAATCGGGAAAGAAGTATCTTATTATGAACTCTCCCGGTTGGCAGAATTGGATAAGGAGACGGTTGAAAAGTATATCGGATTGCTGGAGCGATCATATATCCTTTTACGGTTACCTGCCTTCAGCAGAAATCACAGGAAAGAACTTAAAAGAGGCCGGAAGATATATTTTATTGATAATGGGATCAGGAATGCCTTATTGTCCAATTTTGCTCCGCTGGAACTCCGGCAGGATGTGGGTGAGCTTTGGGAAAACTTCCTGGTGGTTGAAAGGTTGAAAGTACTTCACTATAATGAAATATGGGCCAATATGTACTTTTGGAGAACCCAGGATCAACAGGAGATCGATTATATTGAAGAAAGGGATGGTGTGTTGTATGCCTTTGAATTCAAATGGAACCCAAAGGCAAATTACAGATTTTCAGCAAGTTTTACCAAAACGTATCCGAATCACCAACTTAGCGTTATCCATCAGGATAATGTCGAGGATTTTCTGTTGTTGAAGGAATAAGTTATCATTCTTATGATTACTTATTAATGAACAAAATAGTCATAATAGGGCACAATAGAAAGAAACCGGAGATTTCTCGATCAACCTGAACCGGGTTTACCGGCTTTCACCGCATCAGTAAAATGGCGTAGCCTGGAG
>JAPLDE010000109.1 GCA_026391855.1 Bacteroidota bacterium
CGGGAGGCTATCCATATCGGTAATTACCTGGTGAATAAAGTCGGTGTGGTAATATTCCAGGTCAATCTGTGCCTTACGTTTGGCGATCAGGAAGTCCTTTGTCAGGTTCAGACCGTAGTTCCAGGCTTCCTCCATCTGCAATCCCGGCTCAATATTGATCAGTCGCTGACTGGCCATCACCGAAAAGTTTTCCGACATCAGGTTGGTAACATGGTATCCTTTGCCCACAGAACCGCGAAGTGTGATCTCATATGGGAATATATACCGCAGGTGCAGACGGGGTGTGACAATACTGCCGTACTTGCTGTGATGATCGGCCCGGATACCGGCAATGAGTGAGAATTTTTCAGGGATATTATAGGTATATTCAAAAAATGCACCAGGCGTTCTTTCCGTCCGGTCGAAATTATAGTCAACCCGGTTGGTGACAATGAGTTTTGTAAGGGTATCAAGACTGAAAAATATGGGTGGAGAGACCTGGTATAAGTATGTAAAATTTGTTCTTATATAGTCTTCTTTGTAACTGTCATACTGGTAGTTAAGCCCTGCGGAGACTTTATTCCTTTCATTAACCAGGTTAGAGGTGAACAAAAGATTGGCATTAAAACTTTTCTCCAGTCCATCATAATGACTTAATCCGAGAAAGCCTTCCTGATGGTGATAGATACCGGAAAGAATAACGGCCAGGCTGGAATAGTTCTTTCCACCAAAGATGATCCCGTTTTTCCAGAACGATTCCATCCTTTTGGTATTAAGATCTATTCCATATGTCTTGGTCAGCGTTGAAATTCCGGTGGTATCCTCCTGGTTGAAGGTCTTTTTATTAAAGTTCATCATCCCGCTTACCCTGTCTTCGTTCATGTACTTGATGCCAAAACGTGAGGTGTATTTTCCGGGGTTGATATAGTCCCATCGGTTAAAGATATTGTATGTGGTGATCTGCGGAACATCCATAAACTGGTCGTGGTTTCTGTCGATTTTTTTCTGCTGGTCGTCGACATGCAAAAAAACCATGGTGCTTAGTTTATCATTGATGATATAACGGGCATTGGCATTGGCCTCTTTACGGCCGTCTTCATTGCCATAGAGATTTAGGTAGAAAGCCTCGCTGGTGGCCGGTTTTTTATATTCAACATTGATCTGGCCCGTAATCGACTCGTAACCATTTGTAACAGAAGATGTTCCCTTTGCAACCTGGATAGATTCCATCCATGGGCCGGGGATATAGTTCAAACCAAATGAAGTACCCAGGCCCCTGATCAGCGGAATATTTTCAGAGATCACCTGGCTGTAAACCCCCGATAAACCAAGCAACTGAATTTGCCTGGCACCGGTGATGGCGTCCGCAAAATTTACATCAACTGAAGCGTTGGTCTCAAAACTTTCCGACAGATTGCAACAGGCAGCCCTCGCCAGTTCTTTGGTGGTAATCATCTGGGCTTTGATGGGGTTAAGTTTCGAAATGTATGAGCCACCTGTATTGTCTCTGATGACTACTTCGCCCAGTTGTTTATTTTCCGGTTTCATCTGGACTTCGATGTTTCTCTTACCCGTAACATCGATAGTGTCTTTATGATAACCTATAAAACTGAATATCAGCTTCTTATCAGTAATACCGACTGAAGATATCCTGAAGATTCCTTTGATATCGGTAACACAGCCCAGGGTTGTCCCTATCCAGTAGATGTTGACGCCGGGCAATGGATTTTTTTCGTTCTTATTGTTGATCTCGTAAACAGTTCCGCTGATTTGCTGGGAAATTGCCTGGAAACTGAGGCTTGCCAGCAATATTATGATAATTATTGTTGTCCTTTTCATTTGATAATAATTTTGATTTTATTGGTCAGATGGAATACCCATGAAGTTATCATCTCTGTTGGTGAGTGCAAACTCATGGGAATTTCATGATCCTGAGGGTTAAAATGATGAATATAATCCCTGGACCATAATGGGTCCAATTGAATATGAAATCCTGTAAATAAGGCTATTATGAATTAAACCCTGGAATCAGGAAAAGGGATACGGATCTGGTGAAGAAGAAGGTAACGATTAAGGGAAGGCGGAGGCTGAGGCTGAGCGGAAGAGGGGAATGGTATTTTATGCAGATCATTATTAGAGTTCACCCTGTTCTGGCTAAGGAAAAGGCCATGCAGTTGAAAATCAGGGTGAACTGCATTTTCTTTCAATAATGAAAAAATGCCGGGAGCACTAAAAACCGGAACCTTAAAAAACATCTGATCGACTTCACAACAGGCAGCCTTTTTCAGCTGGGCAGATTTCTTGCCGACAGGTTTTGGTATGGCTGCTGCTTTACAGCAACAACCCTGGCTTGAATGAAATAAAGGCAGGTTTAAAGCGAACTCATTGGTATTGCTGGCATTGCAGTGATGAAATATAAAAGACCAGCCTGTTGTACCATATATTATTAGTATGGACAGCAGGACGATCCGGGTTTTTTTGAGAATTTTTTTCATCAGCTTGTAAACCAATTACAAAGGTAACCGGTCAGTCTGTAAAAGGTTTATAAGAAAGAGTTAATTATTTGTTAATGAGCCAGTAAGAAATCGATATTTTCGCCTGGGCTGACCTCCTGAGGGGCCAATCCTGACCGGAAAATCCTCATAGGGTTTCTTCCTTTCAGCAGCAGGTGTTTGTTTTCCAGTTCCAGCAAGGTAGATTCCCTCAGGCCGGCGACATAGAGATTCTGATTCAGGGCAATAAATTCTTCTATCCGTTGTTCCCTGGTCTCACCTCCATGGTTGGAAGGGTGGGTGTCAAGGTAGTGAGGGTTGATCTGAAAGGGTATGAGGTCCATGCATCGAAAGCTTGGAGGTTGTATTACAGGCATGTCATTGGTGGTCCTGAGGGTAGGGCAGGCAACGTTTGATCCTGCGCTCCATCCGAGGTATGGCGTTCCTGAAAACACTTTTTCCTTTATCGACTGCATCAGGCCGGTTTGCTGAAGTTCATGGACCAGGCGCCAGGTATTGCCGCCGCCTACTGCAATAGCTTCTGCTTCATGCACTGATTTATGGGGTTCGTCTGTTTCGTGAACAGAACGGATCTCAAAACCCAGTCCGTTAAAAACACTTTTCACCTTAGCGGTATAATCGTCATATGAAACAGTTATCCCGGCATAAGGAACAAAAAGCACTTTTTTTATTCCGTATTTGTTCAGGAAATCCTTGATAAAGGTCCGGGGCCACCCGAGGTACTCTTCACCCGGGTTGGTTGAGTTGCTGATGAGTAAGAGTTTATTGTTCATATTATTAATTTTTGTTTTTGCGTGTTCTAAGATAAGATCTTTTAGCCACTGAATACCACCTGCCCCCGTCTTTGAGCCTCAGAAGCCAATGAATATCACCGGTTTTATTGTCTTCTCCCGCCATCTGTCTGCCGGCCTTTTCCAGCAACGTTTTCAGTGTTGCTGCATCTGTCCCCTGTTCTTTCAGGCTATTCAGCAGTATCCAGGAGGGGCTGACCTGCTCTGCATCCAGGTAGTAAGCGACAGCCCATACACTCAGCTCCATATTTTTCTGGTTATCAATAAAAACCAGGGGTGAGGAGAAGATTATTCCTTTTCTATCCAGTCTTTCATCGGCAAATACCTTGTATGCCAGGGTGTAATTATTGAAAAATGCAGGGTAATTTTTTTCTGACAGAGCCTGTCTGGCCTCTAACCAGTATTTTTGCCATAATATTGATCCATCATACTGTTTTTCAGTCTTTTGAAGCAAGGTATCGCGGATGTGGCATGCCGGGTTGGTGGTAATGATTTTCCTGGCATTATCAAGGTTATCCTTCCCTTCAAGAAAAGTCCCCTTTGAGAAACAGGACATTGCGCGGTACACTTCAGCTTCATAGTCTGAAAGGGCATTAAAACATATCCTTTCCTGTATCCTTTTTTCTAATTCTGCCAGTGTTTCAGAAACATCGGCGTCGTTTTGAAGAAAATTTCCTGCCTGAGCGGCTTTTCCGTTCTCCAACACACTGGTTGCCAGTTTGATGTCGTTTTTCCAGGCCGTAAAATAAGCAGCATGGACTGAATCCAGGATAAGCGGTTTGGCTGCCCTGGCAATGGCCCGTTGGATAACAGAATCAGGCATTGACTTTTTTGTCTTATTGACCATTAAGGCCGAATCAGCCATTTTTAGCGCCGGTTGATATTCTCCGTGCAGATACAACATACCGGAACGATTCAGGCAGTAGGTAACCAGCGTATCTTTGGGCGGAAGGGGAATAGCCATTTTTCTATGCCGTTTTAATCGCTTTTTACCGGACATATATTTCCAATGTTTTCTTGATGGTTTTTTGGTTTTTACAACTAGTGGTTTTGTTTCCTTTTCTTTTAAGAGAAAGGATTTTTCTTCCTCATCAAGGGTTTTATCGATATTATTCTTTTGTGTTATGGCAAGTGGAAGGAATTCCTCATGAAGCTGCTGGTATTTCAGGGCTTCCGAATAAAAATGACGGGCCAGGTCCCATCGTCTGGCTGTCCTGGCTTTGCTGGCAAACATCAGGTAAGAATCGTAGGTGTTCTGGTGAATGTTTTTATAGGCTCCGGTCAGTGCCGTCTTACCATCAACGCGGGGATATTTCTTTAAAAACTCACCTGCATTTGACAGCATGTCCAATGCTTCAGGAAACTGTCCCCTGGTGGTGTATATCCCGGCTAGGGAGAGAAGATTGTCGAATACTGGTTTTTCAGTCTTCAGAAATAAATCAAAATAATATGGATTTGTCGCAGAATCAATCCTTTGAATGGCCTTATCCAGGTATTTTTCAGCCAACAGGGCATCCGGAGGGAAAAGGTGGATACGGATCAGTTCATAGAGTGCGGGGGCATAGGTCGGATTATGTTGAAGAGCCAGGTTCAGCAGTTTGTCTGCTTTCAGGGTATCTCCCAGGTGAAAGGCGCTCAGCCCGTTTTCGTACAAGACCAGGTCTATTTTCTGCATCTTGCCGGTAATCAATGACTTGATTGAATCGAAGTACTGTTTAACCTTGTTTAACCGGAGCTGAAGGGTATCGGGGCCGGTCTTTTCTGTTGATGTTATCCTTTCAGCGAGAGAATCCAGTCCATTTCCCATTTCATCGAGTTGTATAAAATAGACCGGGATCATTTCTGCGTTATCA
>JAPLDE010000004.1 GCA_026391855.1 Bacteroidota bacterium
GCTGATGAGTATGGATAACGGCAGTGATATTTTTTCTCTGCTTAAATATTTCTGCATGGAGTTTTAATTCCGACGAAGGTTTAATTCCACCTTCATATTCCAGAGTACGGATGTTAACTACTACCATTTCTTCAGGTGTCAGCTCATCGTATTTTCTTCCGCTTGGAGTAATCACCATCGTATGTTCATCCACTTTAACACTGACATTCCCCCAGGTCCCTGTTACCAATCCTTCGGAAAGTAACTTCTTACCCGATTCACACACCAGTTGCTTTGCTTCTTCTTTTGTCATAACCGGATTATTTTAATAAAAACCTTTTCTGATTGGCATGGCGGTATGTTTTTCTCAGACTGTAATATAACTCGTGATACGATCTGTAAACTGCGTCGTAAACAGGTTTATTTTCCGTTCCGGGAATAAATTTTTTATTTTCCCTGATAAAATCTTTCACCCGGCTGAAATCACTGATCATGCCTGAACCGATAAAAGCGCACAAGGATGCGCCGATAGCTCCGGCAAGTCTTGGCTGCAGTGTAGTTACAATCTCTCTTCCGGTAATATCCGCGAGTATCTGCATCCAGTTATCGTTAACCGAACCGCCGCCGACAATTCGAATTGTTCTAATCCTGAATTTAAAATCCTTTTCAAAATTTTCAATACTCCACCTGAGGTTATAGCCAATTCCTTCACACATGGCCCGTGCCAGGTGGGCCTTACTGTGTTCGAGGCCCAGGTTGAAAACGGTCCCCCTGGTTGTAGTAGTGCTTACGGGGCAACGTTCACCGAGAAACCAAGGGGTGAAAATCAGGTGATCTGAACCGGGTGGGGTTGTATCAATATCGGCTTCAAACTTCCTGAACATTTCATCCGTACCACTTTTATCATCGGTATAAAAGTGATCTACAAACCATTCAATATTGGAGCCGGCGGATTCCGTAATACCAACAACCAGGTTTTTCAGAGGATCGGCGCTTTGAAGGGTAACGGCCCCGTTTTTAAAACCAGGGTTGCGTGAGGTTGTTACTCCAAGCCAGGCCGATGAACCGGTATAAATATGTGCTTCTCCCTCTCCTGTGGCTCCTGAGCCAACAGCAGCACTCTGAGTGTCATCGCATCCGCCGAAAACAGGTATTCCTGCATGTAATCCCATCTGCTCACCGGCTTCTTTTGTCAGGCCTCCAATAATATCAACGGATCTCATCAAACCGGGCAGTTTATTCAGGTCAAAGCCTGCAATTTTAAAGAAAATCTTTGTCCAGTCTTTCTTTTTCAGATCAAATGTATAAGAGCACGCTCCGGACCATTCGAATAATTGTTTCCCGGTAGCTTTATACTTCAGGTAAGCATTTACATCAAGCACCTTATCAGTTTCGCGGTAAATTTCAGGTTGTACCTGTTTCAGCCACATCAGCTTGGGTAATACATCTTTGCCGGTGATTTCAATCCCAACTATTGTTCTGAATACATCTTTACCGAGGAATTTATTCATCAGCCTGATGGCCTGCTCCTCTGCTCTGCCATCGACCCAGGTAATGTTCCGGCAAAGAGGTGCCCCATCTTTGCTTACGGGAATAATACCCATAGCCTGTGTAGTGAAAACAATCCCCGAAATAAGTTCAGGGGGAATACCCGAATCTCTCATAACACAAAGGGTCCCTTTTGTTATTGCATTCCAGTAATCCAAAGGGTCCTGTTCTACCCAGCCGGGATGAGGTGTATAAATAGGATAGCTCACCGAAGCATTAGCCAGCACATTGCCGTCCTGATCAATAAGTATGGTCTTGGTGCTGCTGGTTCCTACGTCATGTGAAAGGACACATTTCCTACTCATAATCCGGACAATTTATTTGTAATTATTATTTCAATTCTATTTAATTACTTCCGATATACAAACCATCTTTTGTAAAATCTGCCATGCTGGTGTACATCCTGCTTCCGGCAAGGGTAACAAGGCCTTCTGCCATATACGCGGCGCCCATTTCTTCCATCATGTGCTTACGGATATCAATTTCTTTCATTACTTTTAGTATTTTCAGATAATTGATCTTAACAAACATCACACCTGAAGTTTCCAGGTGGCAAATGGAGCCCTGGTTGTATGCAACATATGGCAGACCATAATGATCAATGAGTTTCTGTAATCCATCATTCAGACGTTGACCTGCCTGTGATGCTTTTTCACAGGCGTAGTTTTTTTCAATTTCGAGAAGGGTAAAATAGCCTGCTGCCGAGCTTAGCGGATTTGCTGCAAGTGTTCCTCCCACAAAAGCTCTTTTCTTAATCCCCTGTATTCCGGCGGCCAGATATTCCATATATTCCTTTTTCCCCCCGATACCACCTGCAGCCGGATATCCACCGGCAACCACTTTACCGAAAACGGTCAGGTCAGGCATCACATCAAAAAATCCCTGTGCCCCGTTTAAACCAATCCGAAACGCGGTAACTACTTCATCGAAAATCAGGAATGTGCCATATTTATTGCATAACTCCCTGACCTGTTTATTGAATTCAAAAGGGACCGGACGGGTACCACTTTCAGTACCCATTGGTTCAAGAATGACGGCAGCAGTTCCCCCTCTTAAACGGTTTAAACGAAGTTTGCTTTCAAGAGCTTCGATGTTATACGGGAAAACCGACTGGGTGTGTTTGGTACAAGCTGCGGGGATACCATGTGCATCATGCCTCCCCGTTCCGGGAATACGCATGTCATACACCATCTGATCACTCCAGCCATGGTAAGCGCCCCCTATTTTAATCACTTTTTTCTTGCCTGTAATGAGGCGTGCAAGCCTGATTGACGCCATAACTCCTTCGGTTCCGCTTCCCAGCATGCGGAACATCTCAACGGAAGGGATGAGACGGCATACTGTCTCAGCAAGCTTCAGCTCGTATTCATGGAATAAACCCGTTGACGGCCCGCAATCGTTAATCAGTTCTATCACTTTTTCCCTGACCGGGGCGTAATTGCTTCCCAGTACTGTGGGGCCTCCTGCCTGAAGAAAATCGATATATCGGTTCCCGTCGATATCGTAAAGGTAAGCTCCTTCAGCTTTTGTAAACACCAAGGGAAAAGGAAAATTGAATGCCAGGTTATGCTGCACTCCGCCGGGGATATATTTTTTTGCCTCGTCAATCATAACCTTCGAATGGGG
>JAPLDE010000137.1 GCA_026391855.1 Bacteroidota bacterium
TCCCGGACCCTCATAAAAAGGTTTTTTATATTCAGAACAATTCAAATCAGATAGATAGAATTTTCAATATCGACCTTCGCAAATACCAGGTACTGATCAATATGGATCCCTATATTATCCTCTCTCCTCCTGATCCTAACAGTATCATTCCATACCAGGTCAGGTAAACCAAAAATTGGTACTTTCGCTGAAAACTAATCTAACAACGTGCTCTTCAGTTTAATATACCTGGCTGTCAGCCTGTGGTTGTTTTTTTTGATGGGAGAATTAGTGATCATCCCTTTCGGAAACAAAAATCATACTGGTCACTGGTCAGCCTATGGAGTGGGCCTGAAAGCACTTACCGGTTTCCTTTGGTCAATACCCCTTCTTTCTTTCATCAGCCTGTTTAGCCCGGTAAATTCGCGTTTATTCCTGATCCTGTTCCTGCTGCTGAATGGCTGGTTTTTCCTTTACCATAATAAGAACAGGCAATCAAACAGTCATCAATTACAGCCCGGATCACAATTCCGTTCTTTCAGCTCAGAAGACTACCCGTGGCTATTGGTCATACTGTTATTGCTGGTCTCAGTCCAGCCGGTTACCCTGCCCGACACCTGGGGATATCATGCCCAAACCTTGCAATGGATTGAAAAATACCCGGTTATCCCTGGTTTAGGCAACCTTTGCACAAAATTCGCCTTTAATTTCGGCAGTTTCCTGCCACTGGCGCTTCTTTCCTCCAGGGCTGTCCTCAATCAACCCTTGTGGGGTATCAATTTTTTTCTCTGGGTTCTGGTGGTTGTTACCCTTTCCTCTCAGACCAGGCATTGGAGCAGAGAGAAAAAGCCGATCCTCTCCTTCCTTCTCCTGCTAACCGTTTTACTGGGCATTCATTACTTCAAATCGTCCCTGTCCTCAACCAGCGTCGAATGCACTTCGGCCGCCCTCATACTGCTCCTGTTCTTCCTGGTTTCCGGGTATGATAACCTTAATAAAACCATCCCCACATCCATCCTCGACCTGTTGGTCCTTTCCTTATGCGTCTGTCTGCCGGTGATAAAACTGACCAATATTTTCATTGCCCTGTTTGCCCTGCCTTTTTACCGTTTAACCTTTCAACGAAACAAGTGGATACTGCCATTGCTGGCACTGATTTTCTGGCTCCCGTGGATAGCCCGGAATATTATTCTGTCGGGTTATCTGGTCTATCCATTCCCCTTTCTCGATCCGCTGACCTTCAGCTGGAAAATACCAAATGACCTGGCTTCTCAGGATTTTCAATGGATACGTAGCTGGGCCAGGCTTCCGTTTATAAACTATTACCAGGTATTGAACGCTCCGGTTAGTTTCTGGATCAGGACCTGGGCTGCTCACCTCGGCCTCTTCAACTGGTTGCTGCTGGGTTCGGGCATACTATTATCATCAGTCTTTATCCTTTCAGGAAAAGCATGGAAAACAATACCACCCCTCGTCAGGTGGTTATGGATTATTTTTGCTCTCGCGATCATCCCCTGGTTTTTCCTGGCTCCCGACCCACGCTTTATTATTGGTTCACTGATCCTGTTTCCGGTTATTCCCGCCTTCTACCTGATAAGTTTCTATCTCCCGATCTGTCAGGGTACTGCCAATGCTGTCCCTGGCAAATTAGCCGGTTCCCCGATGATTAACCATTCGATGCTGGTGATAACCATCATCTTTGCCGTGTCTGAGATCTTTCTCATCAACCCGTTAACCAATTACCCCATGATCAAACCACCCGGTTTTCCTTCCACCCCGATGAAGACCGAAAAAGCAGGGTGGCTTGAGGTCCATACCCCCGTCAAAGGTGTAAACTGCTACGACTTTCCCATACCCTCAGCTCCACACCTCATTCCCGGAATAACACCCCGCACCAACCAGATAGAAAAGGGATTTATGATCAAAGCAAAATAACCCAACATAAAACACATATCATTAATAATCAACAAATTATCAATTATCAATTATCAATTGTCAATTATCAATTCCCTCCCATGATAAGAACCAGTATTCCCGGCTTTATCCTCAAGCAGGCACAACCTGAAGATTCCTCTCTCATTATTCATTTCATTAAGGAACTGGCAAAGTATGAGAAACTTATTGATACTGTTGTTATTACCGAAGACAATATTAAAGAATATTTATTTGGGGACAAGATCTTCGCCGAGGTTTTATTGGCTTACTTTGAAGAGCAGGCGGTTGGGTTTGCCTTGTATTTTCACAATTTCTCCACTTTTGCCGGTCGGCCAGGACTGTACCTGGAAGACGTTTATATTATGCCCGAAATGCGGGGCAGAGGATTTGGTAAAGAGATCATGCTTCACCTGGTTTCACTGGCCAAAGAACGAAACTGCGGCCGCATGGAATGGGCTGTCCTCGACTGGAACAGCCCGGCCATCAACTTCTACAAATCACTCGGTGCTGTTCCGATGGACGAATGGACTGTATTCAGACTGTCGAGCGATAAGTTTTAGGAAAAGGGATGTGATTTTTGTTGTTAGTTAATCTTACTTCCTCCGCTTACCGCTGCTCCTGGATCCCAAAAATCCCCATCCGCCGCTCCCGATCAGGAACCCGAAAGAATACCAGGCCCCATTGTTGTTCTGAGCAAATACACTGACATCATTCCTGAAAAGCATCCCGATCAGATCGACAGGAGCAATGATCCCATGCCATAACCCTCCCCAAAATCCATAGGTATGGCCTTTCAGGCAGGCTGTTACCACTTCTTTATTGGCACAGGAAGTCAGCAGCAATAAGCCAACCATAATAAAAACAGTACAAATCGCACCTTTTTGATTAATTAAAGCTTTCATAATCTGTTATTTATTCACAATACATTTCGCACACAAAATTAAAGAATATCTCACATCCCAACCTTCTTTTTCAAATCTCCAAATCTCCAAATCTCCAAATCATCAAATCATCAAATCATCAAATTTCCACCCCTGACAATATTCCACCTCTTTTTGGGTTAATATTTCAGGTTGTTGATTGCCGGTTACCCGGCAGCTTGCAGAAAATCACCAAACCTTTAGTAAAATCGAGCCTATTCTGCTTCTTTCCTTTTAGGACCTTTCCGTAACCATTTACTGCCCGACTGAACTACTTGCGTTCAGGGTCCTCTCTGCCAGAGATTTTTTCTGTACTTAACGGTTGTTTTGAATGTTCAACCCCTAAATAATCATGTTATGAAGAAAACCAGCATCATGATCATCATCCTTGTGATTCCTATGGTGATGATAACAGGGATGTCCGTGGCTCAGGACACCATCCGGATGAGCGTGTTTTTCGCTTATGGGAAGTCAGAAATAACCCATGAAACGGCACTCCGGCTCGATAGTCTTTCCAATAGGCTATTTGGTAAACCTGTTGAGTTTATACGCATTACGGGGAATACCGACTTTCACGGAAGTCATGAATACAATCAGTCACTCTCAGAGGCCAGGGCAAAGTCGGTGTATGATTACCTGGCTGGAAAAGGAATAACAACAGAAAGGGTGGAGATCCTGGCACAGGGAAAAACAGCACCGCTGGCCAACGGAACAGATGATGTATCCCGCTCCTTTAACCGCCGGACCGACATCGAGATCGGCCTGGAAAAAATAAAAGCTGAACCGCTTGCGATTACAAAAAAATGTCGTTGTCCAAAAACTTCAACTTCTGATCAACTCCCTGAAAATGAGCCTGCTAAAGACAAAGGAATCCGCCTTGTCATCCCGGATGAGGCCTTCCTTCCCTATAAAAATGACAACCTCAACATCGTGCCAAATGCATTGACAGACATGGACAAGCTTTCAAAAGCCGGGTTTACTACCATGACAACCACAGGGGATGTGTTGGCTTCAGCCGGTATTTTCTCCCTTAAAGTCACTACCCATGAGGGATATACCTTACCCGTCAGCTTCACCCTGAACAAACCGGTTGAGGTTTGGATCCCGGTGACCAAATGTGCCTGTGTTCCCAATAATGTTGTGTTATGGGACCCTGTGGAAGATTCGGCCCAGAATATCAGCTGGGCTAAGAGCCGGGATAGCGTCAGGCTGGTCTGGGAAGGGAGAAGACTCTTTTATGTCTTCAACGTATCTTCGCTAGCTACCATTAACCTTGATTGCCCCCAAAAGACCAAACCGGCCAGGATAGCCTTCCGTCATTTCAGACCCAACTCGCTGAGACTTGTTTACCCCAGGGCAAGGGCCATTATCGTCGGGAAAGAAACTGAACCGGGAATAATCACCGTTGGTCTTCTCAATACGACCGAAAGCCCAAAAGTGTATGCCGTAGCTGAAGATGACGGACCAAAAGCCTATAATATCAATGGGAAAAGGTTGTCAACCTATAAAACAAACCCGATCAACGGGAAAATCATCCTGAAAAGAAGAGATTTCGGAAAGGTAAGTCCCCTGAAACTCAAAAAAGTGAATAAGTCGGAAGTTATCTATGGATTTGTAGAACCTTAAAAAAATTAAGTTATGAAATCCCGCTGGATTATTATTATTATTATTTTATTGAATATCAATGAAATAGCTTTATCCGCGGCCCGGATGAGCCTTAGCGAAGCAGTGAATAAAAAACTGATCACCTATTCCCTTCAGCATTCGGTATTCCTCCAGGACAGCCTGGCAAACCGCAAGGGGATCAGGATGATGATGTCGGTACAAAACCTAAGCCAGGGAACCCTTAACCTCGTTATGGAAAGCGGCAGACGGTTTACCACCGAGGATAGTTCTTACCAGAACCTGATCCTGACCGAAGAAAGAGTGATCACCCTGCAGCCCCGTCAATACCGGGATTATCTCTTCCTTGCCTTCTGTACCAATGAAACCCGTCATTCCCCTTCCGTCAATTTTTATCAGGTAGGGCCGATGGCCGATGGATTATTGCTCAAACTTTCCCAGTACCTGAATAAGAATTTAAGCATCAACACAGCTGCCCAGGAAGCCATCTGGGTGATCACCAACAAACGGTCCATATTAACTGTAAAAGGTAAAACAACTCTGGAAACCAGACAGATACGCAATTATTTATATAATCTGACCGGATTGCCCAGGCCCCCGAGGTCCACAGACCCTTTGTCCTATCCCCTGGTCTCTGTTTCAGGAAAGGTGGATTGGGTCATGCCAGCCGACGGCAAAGTAACTATGACACTGAGTGATGAGCACGGTCGGCAGATCGGCTACCTGGTCAGCAACAGGTCGTATACCAAAGGTAAGCAATTCTATCTCTTTAATTATAAGGACGATACGTTGATCCCGGGAAAGACATACAGGGTAAAATTACTGGTTGAGGACAATGTCTTTAAAGAGTTGGCCGTGAAAGGCAGGGAAGAACTATGATCCGGGTTTACGGGTATAAGGAAATACGTCTTCCAATTCCCCTGAATAGTAGAATTCCCAGGCTAATGCCCCAAACGTATACTCCCTGTTCTGTATCATGATCCTGGACCCGCCAACCCTGGGATCAGACTTTGGGACGGAGACTTCAAAACCCAGGTTGAAAAGGGTCGCCAGTATCTCCGGTCGGCCGGTAATGTCATAACCGCTTCTTTTCCATTGCTGTTCAACCTGCCTTAGAAAAAGAGCCGCATATAAATAAGGAAAATGATGGTTCCCCGGGTCAGTCAGCCGTTGATACCGTTCATTTTCAATATTATCAGTCTGGAAATCCAACATCTTTTCATACTCAGGTCCAAGGTAATAAAGGGATTGCCTGTCCTTCAGATATTTTTCAATCTTTATGGCCGTTTCTTCTTTAATCCCCATCACTCCCAGCGAAATCTTGGTTTCATTGACCAGAATTTTTAATGGGGATATCCATTTTTTAAATGCTTCCCGTTTTGAGTCGAAAAGCCGTATCTGTTCACCTATCAGCATGGCAGCCAGTAGCCTGGCTGAAAGATGGGTCTTGTCAGCCACTGAGTCAAGCATGGCGGCATCTTTCCTTAAGGCTGCCTGCAAGGTTTTCCATTCAATGGTGTTGACCCATAAAAAGAGGTTGGTGTCCTGCCGGGCTCCCCGGCCGGAAATCACATCCTCCTTATATTCACTGACCCGCTGCCGGTATGCACTGTTGTCACTGAGATAGGTTTCTGCGGTGATTATCATTTTTTCTGCCAGCAACGGATCCTGCTCCCTGGCCAGGACCTTCAGGATCAACAATGCATTCTGTGGATAGAA
>JAPLDE010000080.1:0-24902 GCA_026391855.1 Bacteroidota bacterium
AATAACTGTAAGTTCCTGAACCGCCAGTGGCATTGGCAAATAATTGTGTGCTCTGCCCTGTGCAGATCAGGGAAGGATTGGCGGAAGGAATTGCAGCCAGCGGACTCCCCGTGATATTTACAGTAACCTGGTCTGCAAGTCCTGTACATCCGGTTGCCACGTCGGTGACCTCCAGGCTGAAAGTTGTTGTCTGGTATAAGTTTAGGGTATGGGGAGATTGGATATTGGAGTTAACCAACAAACTGGCAGGTGTCCATGAATAGCTGTAGTTATCGCTTCCGCCCGAAGCCGAACCGGACAACAACGTGCTTGTTCCATGGTTTATCGTCAAGTCCGCACCGGCATTCGCCATGGGAAGCGGATTTACAGTGACAAATTTCGCCCTTTCCTGTCCTTCCCCGCATTCATTTAATCCTTTTACCCTGATCCAACCGGATGTGGCAACAGGACTGATGACCAGGTCAATCTGATTGTTTGTTGAACTGCCGCTGAATCCATCAGGAAGGACCCATTGGTAGCCACTGACATTTTCCATGGATGGAATGGAAAAACTGACGGGTTCCTGGCCGGCACATACTGAACTTGGTCCAAGGATGGGGCTGGGTAAAAGTGGTATACTTTTAACTTCAATAACCGTGAACGATTTCTCCCCAAACCCGCAACTATTCTGGCCTTGAACAAAAAGAGTATCGGTAATGGCATCCGGGCCAAAAAAGAGGATAATTGAATTTGAAGTGCTGCTTCCACTTGAGCCCTGAGGAAGGGTCCATTGATAAGAAGATGTATTGGGAATTGTATTCACCGAATAAACCTGACTGGCAGATTTACATCCTGACTGTGATCCGTTAATACTTCCCGGGGCATCCGGCAGGTAACAGGGACTCTGAATTTTTGTAAGCCGGTTCCCTAACTTATCATAGGAATAATTGATCTTCTTCCCATTGGGATAAATAACCTCAACTATCCTCCCTAAG
The DNA here is from genome assembly GCA_026391855.1 of Bacteroidota bacterium. Lineage (GTDB taxonomy): Bacteria > Bacteroidota > Bacteroidia > Bacteroidales > CAIXZF01 > JAKLIX01. The sequence goes on from JAPLDE010000080.1 coordinate 975, forward strand.
GTATCATATTGGTGGGAAAAAGTGTTTTGGGGATAAGCGGATGCCGTTAATAGAAAAGCACTTATCAATATTAGAGTCTGTTTCACAGTGTTTGTTTTTTTCGGAATTCTTTGTTTGTTTGATTTATTGGCACATTATAGAATTTGCAAGTTCGGAATCGACCAAAAAAAATCCCTTAGAAGTTATTAATATCGGTCACGAGTTGCCTCTTTTCTAAGCTATTCAACTCATTAGATTTCATTATCTTAGAAATTATTCCGGGTTTCCCGTTTAGCTTAATTAAAGTCTGAAGTCGTTTTTTAGTATTGTAGTAGCCTTTACCAAATGATAAGGTACTTGATGTAGAAGTTTTATTACTGCCTTTTTTGTTCACTGCGTTTGTTATTAAACTGGTTCCGGCACTTACTAAAACATCACTACTGCTTGTTGGTGCATTGTTTGCTGCTATAGCAAATTTGACAGCACTTTTAGCAGTTGAATTGTATTGGGCTGGTATTTTTTGCGCTAAAGATATCCCTTCATCTGTTTTTTTAGGTATCATCAATTCTGCGGTTTGTTTCGTATTGCTTAATTCATGTGAGTTATCAACAAAATTAAATAATGCGTCAGCTATTTCTGTTCCAATATATGCAACTCCCAGAACCACCAGACAAGCAACAAAAAATTGTCCGTCATAATCGATGAAATTAATAGGATTGTTGGAAGAATATGGATACTTATTGCCGCTATATATTGGATCTTCACTCATAAACCGGCCAATTTCGGGATCATAGTAACGGGCCCTCATAAAATAATTCAGGCTGTCTTCGTACATGACCCCATACTTGCCGACATAGCGAAAGGGATTATAATTGGACTCGCTAATTTGAAGGATCTTTCCAAATTCATCATATTGGTATTTTTGAGTGATTGTTGCAGAGGTACTCTCATCTGTCATGGCCACGATACTACCCCTGAAATCACTGATGTAATAGTTGGTGGCATTGGCAGGACTGACTCTGGAAATGAGACCCAACCCGTAAACATAATAGTTTTGCGGATTGCCGCTCAGATCTGTTTCCATCAGGACCTGACTTGTTCCTAAAACATCCAGCGCAAAACGCGTATTCCCCTTTCTTCTCCGGTTTCCAAGCCCGTCGTAATCATAAGAAATGTTGTAGTTACCGGAGATACCGGTAATATTGTTTTTTAAATCATAAGAATAAGTATATCCGGTTTTAGTCTTGTTATTGCCATTGGCATCATAGGAAAAGGTCATATTTCCTGCAATTAAGATTCTGTTTGCCGGGTTATAGGTTGATAAGATTGTATCTTCCTGAAGATATGGATAACTGGAGAAAGGTTCGGTCAGATGTTCTTTTTTGTGGTACCCAAGGTTGTCAAGATCGAAAAGATAATCCGCAATTATTGAATTATTGACTCTCTTCGTTGTCAGTCCGATCTGACGACCAATCGTATCGTATTTGTAAATCGTTTGCACTCCGTTTGGATAAACCATTGAAGTTAACAAACCATCATCGCGGAAAGTGTAAGTCGTCACCTGGTTATTCCAGTCTTTGACCGTTTCCATCCTGTCTGATTCGTCATAAGTGTATTCAACAGCTTTGTTCCCGGGATAGACCAGCCTGGTTACATTATTATTCTTGTCATACTCATAGGTAATAACATTTCCGGGAAAATCGTCGAAAGTTACCGTCTTTACCCGGTTGAATCCGTCATAGCTCAGGGTTAATGTATTACTGTTATGGGTAAAAGTCTTGGCCCTGCCTTGCTGATCATAGGTGTAAATAGTATAGCCGTCATAAGTAATTCTTCCTGAAGGATCATAATTGTAATTAAAAACATGACCGTTGGGATCAGTCATAGTATGCAACCTTCCGTCATCGAAATAACTGTATTGCTTGATGGCTCCCTGGAAAGACTCGGTCAGGAGTCTGTCATGGGCAAAGTCATAGTTTAGGCGAGTTGAATCCCCGTTGGCATTGCGGACGAAAACAAGGTTATCATTGGAATCATAGCCATATTGTGTGGAATCCCCGGCTTCATTAATATCATAAATTTTGTTGTCATTGGGATCATACCCGGATCGGCTGACATATCCTTTGAAATTTTCTGAAGACACCATCCGGCTGACTCCATCGTAAGTGTATGAACTGCTGATGTTTAATGCGGGAAGAGTGATTTTTTTCAGGTTCCCTTCAGAATTATACTCGTATTCCACCACCACATGATTCGGATTGGTGCTGCTGATAAGCTGTCCATAGCTATTATAGGTCATCGTCGATGTCTTACCCACTGCATCAGTTATCTGATGGAGATTTCCACTGGCATCATATTCAAAATGGGTGGTGAATCCACGGGCATTGGTATGTTCAGTAACATCACTGAACGAATTGTAATGTATTGTTTCAGTGGTTGTTATCCCACCTCCGCTGGTAGTGATCAGTTGAGGATTTCCCATGGCATCATAATTTGAAGGGATAACGGTGACTTCGGTAAGATTATCGGTGATGGAAGTCGGTAACATGGGATCCGCTGCATCCGGATCAAAGGAGGTACTGATATTGATGGTCGGATTTCCGTCTATCTGTGTAATATTCCCATATTTATTAATGGAATACCGGGTGGTAATGTTCTGCATGGGTTCAGTCACTGTTGTTTTCAGGTAAGCAGCACTGTTTGGATACTGGTAATTTGAAAACTCATAAGAAAGGTTCAACTGATCATTTGGATTGGCTGTATTGCTGGTACTCACCAGTTTATGGTCAGCATAGGTATTCATGATCCTGTTTCCCTTTGGCAGGATAATTGAATCCAGCAGGTTTCGTTCATCGTCTCCAAATCCATAGTAATAATGGGTGTATTGATTTTTAGCATCCCGAAAGCTGGAGGGCATGCTATCGGAATTAAAAGTGAAGGATATTTTCCTGTTGACAGGATCCTGAACTTCTTTCAACTGCTGGGAATTTCCGAAGTAAGAGAACTGGAGCCTTCTGCCTGCCGGATCTGTAACCTCTTTAATCCTTGGCACTGGTATCAGGGAATCGTAGCTAATACTGATACTGTTGTTATTCCGGTCGGTAATCCCTGTCATAAGCAAAGCGCCGGTATAATTTCCTATTTTCCGGAAAGAAAAATCAACATTGGTTTTGCTTCTGATTGTTACGAGTAAGCCCCCATTAGGAGTAGTTACAAGCATAGTATCATACACTCCTTTTGTTTCAGGTATAAAAATCCCGTCAACAGGCCGGTAAATATGCAGCGATCCGTCGGGCCAGTGCACTATGAGCCTGTAAGCAGCAGCAGAATCCCCGTCTATCATGCTGATAAAAGCATTGTAAGTATGGGTCCAGCCTTTACCCAGCGGCTTAATGGGATAAAATTCATCGGGCAGTTCTGTTTCAAAGGAATTATAGGTATGGGAGAAATCCAGTGACACATTTCTGCCGGGAATACTGAAGCTGCTCCTGGTATAATGATTGAAGTTCCCGCTTTCCAGTCCTTTGAATGTTGAAATGTTAAAAGGGGTGTAATTCCCGGGGATGAAAAAGGAGGAAGTTAAGGGATTATAGGAATTCACCACTGTTGGAATGGATACCAGCGGGTTTCCGTTGATCATTCTGTAGAGCATAAGGAAGGCAGCTTCTCTGGAGCACAGATCGTTCGGGTGGAACAATGAATTTGCAGTTGTAATAATATTCTTGTTGGCAGCGCTCACAATATACCCAAACCATAATGGATTTGAGGTCTGAAGTGCAACTACATCAGGATCGCTTGGAAAGGGATTAGCCCCGCCTGAATTCGGTGGAATATTGAATGTTTCCAGTAATACTTTCAGAACAAGCACCCTGGAAATATTGCTTTTTGGTGAGAAATTGAAACGGTTTCTGTCAAAAGGAGAGCGTCCGTCGGTATATTCCAGGTAACTCAGCGCTTTGGCATACCTGTAATAATATGAATTGGTTTGAAGATCATTAAAAGGGCATGGAAAGTTGTCGGCAACCACTTCAATGTCATTCCCGAAAAGGCCCAGGAAGGCCACCTTGGCCAGTTGTGCGCGGGTAATGGAAGTAGTATGGTTATAAGAAACATCCTGAGGGATATCCAGGATATTTTTCCTCATCAGGTAACAGGTTGCGGTATTCACTTCAGGGTCAGCAGAAGGATTATTGATCTCACAAACTTCAACTGTAACATTGTCTGTTGCACTGCAGCTGTTGGCCCCGGTAACGGTAACGATATAGTTAGTGGTGGTTGAAGGTTGGGCAGTCGGATTGGGAATGGTGGCGGAATTCAACCCTGTTGAAGGGGCCCATACATAGGTGAAAGGACTTGTCCCGCCTGAAACAGTTGCCAATAAGCTTACAGTATTCCCGGGGACAAGAAATGAGTCCGGTCCTGCATTTACCATCAGCGGATTGCTGGCAACACTTATTGCACCGGCCTGCCAGGTGGTTAGTATGCTGTTGCCGTCAATATCGGTGATGTCGCAATTTCCGGGTGTTGGAGTATCCCATCCTACTGATATACTGCCGGTTGTGGTGGCGGTGAAAGACAGTTTAACAAGGGTTGCATTTCCAACTGAAATCGCTGAGGCGTTCATCCAGCTTATATAGAGATTGCCTCCGGCAGGGTTCACCAGAAACTGACCAGACGACAGGTTCCCGTTTAATTCTGTGAATCCGGTAAAGGTCATTTTATTGGTGGGATAGGTCAGGGTCATGGAAAAGGATCCGATGCCATTGAAATTGGTGACAGTAACCGGGATACTAAGGCTGCTGGTACAGGAATTGGAGATAGTCCCGCTGGCGACATTGATCTGTTGTGGCTGGGGATTCACGGTCAGCATGGCGGATTGGGAAGTAAGGGCCGATGGGCAATAACCACTTATTGTGCAGCGATACCTGTTCCCGTTCATTGTAAGCTGTATATTTGAAATGGTTAGGGTTGCCGAGGTAACCCCGCTATAGGGTGCCACGTTGGTGAGGCTGTTCCAGGTGCTTCCGTTATTCACAGATTCCTGCCACTGGTAAGTGAGTCCTGATCCTGCTGTTCCCAGGCTGAAGCTGGTATTCTGACCCACAATCACGGTTTTATTGACGGGTTGGGTCGTAATGGAAGGTGGAGAATAAATAGAAAGGGTTGCATTCGTATAGTTTGTTATTATGCTGTTTCCGTCTGTATTGCTGAATTCACAGGCGCCGGAGACGGCATTGTCCCAGCTCAGGCTGCTGCTGCCTGGCACCGCAGTAAATGAAAATTTGAGAAGGGTATCATTTCCCAGGTTCACTGCGGTTGCTGAAGCCCAGGAAACATAGACTTTATTTCCGATCACATTGGAAACTATAGATCCGCCGGAGAGGGAAGGATTTGTATAAGCAAGCTGTGTGTTGCAGGTGAGAATGGTTGTGCTGAAGGTCAGGGTTAAGGAAAATGCAGCAATATTGTTGCCATTCACCAGGTATACAGGGGCTGAGACTGTTCCCGGACAATATGACCGGTTTATCAGTTTTGCATCTATTTGCTGCGGTGGTGGGTTCACGGTGAGTGTGGCTGAATTGGAATATAAGGTTTGCGGACATGTTCCGCTGACCCGGCAACGATATCTGTAACCATTCAATGAAATGGATGCGGCGGTTATGCTTAAACCTGCAGAAGTGACACCTGAATAGGGTGCAGCTGAAGGCACATCTGCCCAGCTGCTTCCACCGTTAGTGCTGTATTGCCATAGATATCCCAGGCCAGTCCCGCCGGCACCTACCGAAAAGCTTGTATTGGTGGCGCTGATGATGGATCTGTCCTGGGGATGCTGGGTAATGACAGGAATGGAATAGGTGGTCACATTGCCTGCATTAAAGGTGCACTGGATGGTGTTCCCGTTAATATCTGTGAACTCGCAGTTCCCGGGCAGTGAATTATCCCAGCTGAGGGTGGTTGTTCCCGACTCGCAGCTGAAACGGATCTTTAGCAGGGTATCATTCCCCATGCTGACCTGGGTTCCGCTGGCCCAGGAAATATAAATCTTATTTCCAAGGGGGTTGATGGTGATCAGCCCTCCCGAAAGGGCCGGATTCTGATAATACAGGGAATTGAAGGTAAGCAGACTGTTGCTCATACTGAGAACCAGTGAAAATGAACCCATGTTGCTGAAGTTGGTTACTATTACAGGAACATCCACCGTACCCGGACATACTGACCTGGATACAATGCTTGCGCTCATCACCGGTGGAACAGGATTTACCGTAAGGCCGGCCGTTCCTGAAGTCAGTGCTTGCGGACAGGCACCGCTTACCCTACAGCGGTATTGATAAGTGCTCATTCCCAGGGTGACATTTGTCAGGCTGAGAGTGCTTGCGGTCGCTCCGCTATATACGCTCCCGTTGGTAAGATCTGTCCAGCCCGAACCTGAATTTACCTGCCACTGATAGGTCAGTGATGAACCCGATGCACCTGTGTAAAAGCTGGTGCTCTGCCCGGCAATAATGGTCTTGTTAACAGGTTGCTGGGTAATGACCGGAATATACAGGCCGGTTACATTGCCATTGGTATAGGTAACCGTAAGCGGTGTGCCGCTCACATCGCTGAACTCGCAACTGCCGGAAGGTGAGGTTTGGAAACTGATGCCAGCCGTTCCCGGAGAAGCAGAGAAAATCAGTTCAAAAAGCGTCTCTCCTCCCAGGTTGACGGCGTCAGAAGATGCCCAGGTAAAATAAAGAGTGTTTCCCACTGCATTGATGGTGTAAACACTGTTGGGAGCATTGGTAAGAGCCTGGTTCACAGATTGGTAGCCAATATAGGTCAGCAGGCTTGAGTTAAAAGTAAAACTGAGTGAAATAGCCGCAACACCATAACAATTGGTAACATTCACAGGAACAGTGACCTGGCCCGGACAGGTAGTTACGTTGGTGATTAAAGCTCCCATGGTGGTATTGGCACCGATGACATTAATGTGGTAATTGGTTCGGAGAACCATTCCATTGGCAGTTCCGGCAGAGGAATGGAGATGAAAGGTGGTAGAACCGGGTGTAGCCGGGGCAGTGAAAGTAACACGCCTGTGATCGGAAGCCGCCGATATCAGGGTCCCTCCGTCTACCGACCAGTAAAAGAAAAGGGGCAGACCATTCCAGGTACTGCCGGGATACTCAATGTTGATACTTTGTCCACTGGTCAGGTTTGCATTCACCGTAATGGGGTCGGGTTGCGTACCTGTCGGAATATCAATGAGTTCCAGGTTGTCTCCAACAATGGAGAAATGACTGGTGGGAGAAGTCTTATTCGGTGATGAGCTGGGTGGGTGACTTTCTGCAAAATGATAACTGTTCAGGATGATCTTTGACATCAGGGACCGGCTGATGTTATTTGATCCTGTAATAACAATCTGAGGTCCGGAAATATCGCTGCTGGTGGCAGGATATAATCCGGTGGAAAGTGGTTCTGCAAACAAATAGTTGCCGAATGTCCTCACATCAATGATCTTACAGATCCTGCTTAGGGAAGGTTGAAGGCTCTGGTCGGGACATTGGACTGAAATCTTTGATCCCTGTTGTCCCAGCCCGCCGTTCAGGGCGGCCTGGTTGATCTGGTCATCGGTGATGATCAGGGCATTGCACAGAATTTTTGAGAATTCAGCAGCAGTGATCTGGTCGTTTGGGTTGAAATTCTTATGGGCAGCATCATGGGAGATGCAATCATTGTTTCTCAGTGTCTGAACATAGGGGAATGCCCAGTGAGTGGCTGGTACATCATCGAAAATGCCGTCATCGGTGGAGGTATTGATCCGTAAAAGGTTCAGCCTGATGGCAGCATTTACGATTACCTTAGCCATCTGGGCCCGGGTGAGCAGTCCTTCAGGATTAAAGGTAGTGGGCCCGTTTCCTTTGAACAAACCATTGCTGACACCTTCGGATACATATGACTTAAACCAGCTGGATTCCCCCACATCAGAAAATCCGGTATAATTTTGGAAATACAGCTGATCTTTCCCTTTGTATCGGAAAATCCTTCCGGTAGTGTTAGAGGTCAGGTTGAACGAAATGTCATAGGAGTAGCCGTTGCTGCATCCTGCAAGGTTGGCCGGGATCTGAAGCGGAAATGAATAGTAATGAGAGATGGCTTCCGGACTTACCGGAACCGTCACAGGGATAAGATTGTCTCCGATTATTATATTACTGATACTGAAGTCACTATGAGGAAAGGTAAACCTGAAACGGACCAACTTCGGACTAGAGACCAGTCCTCCATAGATATCCACTCCATCATTGATCTTTCCGGGTCTGTTGGCATCTATAAAATCGGAAGGATCAATAATACCGTCCAGAGCCATATTCTGGAAGGCTATAACTACCTGAGCCTGGGTAAGGGAGGTAAACTGCTGACCCACAACATGGGTGTAGTAGCCGGTATTATCATCATGAGCATAAAGGGGTGAACCTCCGTCATAATTTGAATTGCGCATTTCAAAATGCAAATGAGTTGGCAAGGTATGTCCGGTTCCCGGATATTCATTTCCTCTGGAAATCCTGGCTATCGTATCACCCCTTCTCACAGGGTTCCCCTCCTGAAAAGTAAAGGCGCTTTTCTGAGATACCAGAATTCCATCTGTTTCACTGGCAGAGGTAATGTGAATATAGACACTATAATAAGTCTTGTTTTCCGGGGTGATATGTTTGATAACCATGACCCATCCCGCATGCTGGTAATCGTTTTGAACTGTCTCTTTCAGCATAACAACCTCGCCGTTGGCAACTGCAGTAACAGGTTTCCCTTTATCGGCTCCGCCTGAGTTGTAGTTCCAGTCTTCGGCAGGATGTAACCCGTGGGAGTAAAAGTTTCCTACATCGCTGGCATTGTACCAGCCAGGTCCGGTTCCAAAACGGTCAGGATTCGCTACCGGGTTGCTGGGGTAAAGAGTGTTGTTCTCCGGATTCAGCTTTTCATCCACCGGAACAGGAAAACTATCGGCATCATACCCATGATTTCCAATGGGATAGTCAAAACCGTCAGTGATCGTCTGGGAATATGAAACAGTCAGTGAAAACAGGGATATCAGTACAATCAGCATCCTTGTTTTCACCTTTGCAATACGAGGGAAAAGGAGGGAAGGCATCACTTTGAAATATAGAGTTTAAGGTTCTGATTATCAATACCGGATGCTGCATCATAACTGATATTCAGGAGGTAGATGCCTTTTTCCAGCTGGCTGGTTTGAAATGGTTTAAGATTTGTTCCTTCAGCAATTTCCAGATATTCAGATAAAACCAGTTGTCCAAGCACATTGTAAAGATTGAATACAGCCCGGCCGGTTGAGGATGAGTTGAATTCGATCAGGGTGCTTCCTTCTGTCTGGGTCAGCCTGTGAATCCGGATTCCTTGATCTTTCTGCAAAGACTGGTCCGGGGAAACTGACCGGAGCTCCGGTGCTGCTACTACCAGGTCTGCCAGGTTTTCTGCTCTTTTATCCGAAAAGGAAGTTTCTTCTCCCAGGGTGATTTCGGGAACCATTCCTTTCGGAAGATTTTTAACCTTGAATCTGATAGTAAGGAAGGGTATATCTTTTTGTACTTCCAATGGTTCCAGACTGGCCCAGGCAAAGCGGATTTCATCTTTTTGAATCGTATAGGTACTCATCCCATCCTCACGACCAAACTGAACATCTGAAACTTCCAGGTGCTGACCCGGGTATCTGAGTACCAGGGAAATGGACCCCAGAATTTCCCGGGTGTCCAGGTAAAGAGGATAGTCAAATTCCTGAGTCCGGGAAATATCCAGTGATCCCCTGGGGTTGAGCGGAGGAGTCGTCATCTTGGCAGCAGGGTTGTATGAAGCATTCACATCGCCAAACCACAGCATCCTCACCCGGCTTTCCACATCGTTTCCGGAAACGATGGAAGTATCGGAATAGAACCAGGTATCCCCTGTAACAAAGGAAGTGATGCTTCCTGCAAAACGACGGAGCACCAGCATGGCATCAGTGGCGTTGATCACCTTGTTGGCATTCACATCTGCCACCTGGGCATAATGGGTCTTCAGGGTATCCAGGTGGGAGAAATGCCTGAGAATTTTCAGCGCATCCGCACTGTTAACACTGCTGTAAGTCTCATTCAGGGGAGTGAATACCATATTATAACTGCCACTGCTGATATTAGAGTGAGTAAAAACACCTGAACTATTTGTAGTCGCTGTTGCTACCACCGTCAGGCTATTGTCTTTAACCTCAACCTTGTCACTCTTCATGGCAGAGAAGGTCGGTTTCCCATAACTCAGGTAACCCTGGGAATGCATGGTTGGAGTGATCAGCTTTGGTAAATTGTTGTATGGCTTATAGGAAATAAGACCCAAACCTGCATTGTCATTTTTATCATAGATCTTCCGGTTGATATTTAAAGTATCCACCAGCCCGAAGTAGTTGTACTTCATATTCAGGTTGTTACCTGAATTATTGTAAATATTATATAGACTGTTATTAAAGATATTGTTGGCCGAATCTGGGTAGTTGCCGATCCTTGGATTGCTGTTGCCATCTATATAAATGCCATTGGTATTCTCATATATAGAGGTCCGGCAAATCTTAGGGTTAGAATTGGAAATATAAACCCCTCTTGACAATGCATTCCGGATAATGCAGCTGTCAATGGTTGTGTGGGTGTCACTTTCAATGTAGACATTGCGGTCGTTGCCGTTTTCGATGAGGCAGTTTTTTAGACAGGATATTCCCCCGTAATTGTCAGCTGCATGATGTATATATATACCGTCCCAACCTCCTTTTGAATTATTAATCGCTGAAAAAGTGATTAAACTATCGGGTTTACCAATTGCGAAAAGTTCACCACCATAATATTGATCACCATAATACCCACCAACCATTCCTATTTGTAATTTCTTACCTAACGCAAATTTTAATGAAACACCTGGCTCAATTGTTAGTCGTACCTTATTATTGTATTTATAGACTGTGATTGATTCCAAAATACAATAATCTGTTCCAACAGCATTCCAAGTTGTATTTACCTGAATACTACCTCCATTAATAACCAAATTACGGTTGCCATTGTTGGCCCAATTCAGTTTATTCAAATTCTGGCACCAATGGGAATCAGAGAAATACAATCCATAATCACCATTATTGATGAACTGACAATAATTAAAACTTGTAATTGCTTGACAATTAGCTCCAATTGAGTCATTATCATCAAAAATACAATTGGTTATGGTGCAGTTGGTTTGATCTCCCGTAGTTAATAGTCCGAATTTCTTGGCTTTACGAATAATACAACTATCTATTGAACTATTGAAGTATGAGAATCATGTTCAACCCAAAGATTTCTATCATTTCCATCCTCTAAGATGCAATTCTTAAGGCAATTAATTCCTCCATAATTATCGGCAAACTGTGAAATATATATGCCATCCCATCCACCTTTAATTCCATTAATTGAAGAAAATTTGATTAGACTGTCTGCTTTCCCAATTGCATAAAGTTCACCTCCGTAATACTGGTCACCATAATACCCACCAACCGTTCCTATTTGTAGCTTCTTACCTAACGCAAATTTTAATGAAACACCGGGCTCAATTGTTAGCCGTACCTTATCATTGTATTTATATACTGTAATTGTACCTAAAATACAATAGTCAGTGCCAACAGCATTCCACGTTGTATTTACTTGAATACTACCTCCATTGATGACAAGATTATATAAGCCATTATTTCCCCAACTTAGATTACTTAGACTTTTACAGTAGTACGAATCAGAGAAATACAACCCGTAATCTCCATTATTGGTAAAACTGCATTTGTAAAAGTTTGTGATAGCCCCTTGACAGTTGGCTCCTATTGAATCATTTTCAGTAATCAATGAATTACTTATAGTACAGTTTGATTGATCTCCTGAAGTGTATAATCCATATTTTTTTTTTTTTTTTATAACACAGCTGTCAATACTTGTATGTGAATCATGTTCTATCCAAAGGCATTTATCATTCCCTTTTTCAATAATACAGTTTCTCAAAACTGAAGCTGCATTGTTGTAGTTATCTGCCCATTGACTAATGTAAATGCCTTCCCATCCACCCTTAATTCCATTTAACGAAGAAAAATTGATTAAACTATCTGCTTTGCCGATTGCAAAAAGTTCTCCACCGTAGTATTGATCACTGTAATACCCACTAACCGTACCAATTTGCAATTTTTTGCCTGACGCAAATTTTATGGAAACACCTGGTGCTATAGTAAGTCTAACCTTATCATTATATTTATAGACTGTAATTGTACCTAATATACAATAATCGGTGTTCACAGCATGCCATAAGGTATTTACTTGAATACTACCTCCATTAATAACAAGGTTGTGACTTCCATTGTTGGCCCAACTGAGTTTATTCAAATACCTGCACCAATGAGAATCAGAGAAATATAAACCATAATCACCATTATTACTGAATCTGCAATTGTAAAAACTTGTAAGAGTTTGACAGTTCGCACCAATTGAGTCATTATTATCAAAAAAACAGTTAGTTATCGAATCATTGGTTTGGTCTCCTGTGGTTAATAATCCGAACTGTTTTGCGAACCTTATTTTGCAACTATCAATTTTAGTGTGTGAATCATGCTCAATCCAAATATTACGTTGATTGCCATTTTCAATAACACAATTCCTTAGAATCGAGTTAGAATTGCTATAATTATCAGCCCATTGATTAAAATAAATACCATCCCATCCACCTTTTTGTCCATTTATTGAAGAAAAGGTAATGAGACTATCGACCTTTCCGATGGCAAACAACTCTCCACCATTATTATTGTTTGCCCCAATTTGCAATAATTTTCCCTGTGCAAATTTCAGCGTAACTCCAGGTGCAAGGGTAAGCCTGGCCTTATCATTTCCCTTATAAACATAAATGTGGTCTAAGAGATAATATGGATATTTGAAAGCATAAAGCTTAAAATCAGAGGTGAAAGTTGCCCCCAGACTTGCCACTGAAGCATACACATTCAGGAAGTTGATGTTTCTCAAAGCTGTAAGTAAATTGCTGGTTATTCCGGTTAAATAGGGGACATAAGTACCGTAATTTGTGTTTTTAATGGTAGTGGAGAAAATGGTGGGGACAAGCGTAGTCCCATTGAGACAAATACCGGCATTGAGGCAACTGTCAATGATACAATAGGCTATCACTGGATTGGAGTTATCGCAGTAAATCCCATTCAACAGGTTATTTTTGATGGTGGTTTCTTCAATTGTTATTCCGGAATTTGACAACAACCTGATGCCGCTTCCCTGGGTATTCCTGATAATGGAGTATTTGATGGCAGGCATCTGGGCATCTGTCACCTGGATGTTATAGTCCTTTCCTTTTTCGACTATGCAATATTGTAAAGAGGAGATAGAACCATTATCGGCCCCGTTCCTGAAATCCAGTCCCATCCAGCCTCCGGTGGAATCATTCAAGGCGGTAAAAGTGATCAGGCTGTCAGGTTTACCCACTGCAGAAAGTTCTCCGCCGCTTCCATTGGTCTGCCCGATAATGATATTGGCATTTTTAGCCACTTTTACTTTTGTTCCGGGTGCAATAGTTAGCCTTGGGACGGTACTTGTTTGTATCACACTGATACTTCCAAGAATGGCATAGCCATCCGGGAAATACTTCCAGTTCCGGGCAGCCGTAATATTAGACCCTACATTGGTCCCGATGGCAATGGCATTGCTGTTATTATTCAGAACAACAGACGTAGGAGTGGCCGGGGCAAAGGAATTATCAGGAGTTGGTGAATAAATACCATATATATTATGGTGTACCAGGCAATTGGTAAAAGATGGAGTAATACCGGCGGTATTATAGTAGATCCCGGCATAACCATTATAACTGATGTTCACAGTATTCAGAACCGGATTGGCACTTTGAAGGAAAAGACCGCTTTCGGTATTGTTGAGAATACTTGTCGAACTGATGTTCAGGTTGGCTGACTCCAACCTCAATCCATGCCCGTCACAATGCCGGAATATACAGTTGCTGATGGTGGGTTGAGCAGTACTCTGGCAGTAGAGATTGGCATTGTTAGTCCCCTGTCCTGCCTTTTCGATTATGGTATAGTTCATCTGGGAAGCATTGGGGTTACTGGCGCTGTTAAACAGAACCCCTCTCCACTGCCCCTGAAGAGAGTCATAATATGAGAGAGTAACAGGGTTTAAGGCAGTCCCGTTAAAACTAACAGAAGCAGCCCCTATGTCCAGTCCTGTGTTAGGTGAAAAAACAATTTTCACTCCTGCCTCAATGGTATGTGAACCCGAGGTAAACTGGATATCACCCGTGGCCCAGTAAGGACTTGCGGAAAGAGAAAGCGTATTCATAGAGTTCAGGTTCCCGCTTAATTGTGTATAGCCTGAGATTCGCATTGTCAGGTCATTCAGACTGATACTTTGCGTACTATTGGCTGTAAACCTTATCATATATTGAAGGTAAGACATCTCCTCATTCAGGATGGCAGGGTTGTTTTGCCCCCTGGAATTCCAACTTCCCCATATTTTATTGGGACCTGCCACCCTGTAAAGTATTTCATAACTGTCACCGGTTGAATAACTCAATGAATATTCCAGCTGCTGTATAGTTTTAATAGCGCCTATGAAAAACCGGGCCGAAACGAAAGACGTTCTATTCATCTTTTGAGCCCCCAACTGAAGCGGGACATAACGATTGGCGGAAACATTGGCAGAGGAAAGGTTTGTGCCTCCTGCATATAGGATCTGACCGTCACTCACATAAGCCTGAGCGTCTTTGGTTCTGTCTATTAGGTTTTTATAAGAGTCAGTCCAGGCAAGAACAGGCCAGGCAGCAATGTCAGCAAAATAGAATTTATCTGTAATCCCTATTTCCGTCGTGTCCGCACCCCCAATAACCGTAATAATTCCATTTGAACAAGTGGAAACATGATTACTGACTGGAGTGGGAAGAGGACTGGCGCTCAGCCAGTTTCCGATACTCCCGTCATTGTTGATGCCGGCGTAATAGACTGTTTTCTGTTTGGTCCCTCCATTGGCAAACCCACCCAGTATAAAAATTTGATTATCATAGGTAACCATTGTATGTCCGTTGCGGCTCTCCGGTAAGGAGGTAGTTGCAGTAATGGCGGAAAGTCCTCCTTCAGCATCAATCTGGCAAACCAGGACTTCATTCTTTGCCGTGGTATTTCCGGCCTGGTCCGATCCTCCTGTGACATAAAGGTAACCATTGATATACTGCGCTTTGTGACCCCAGAGTGGATAAGGAAGGGTAACCGTGCTCAGCTGCCAGGTCCCGATATTTCCGCTGGCCGGATCAAGTGACGCATAGTAGATCTTATCTGAGATAGTATTGGCATTTTTGCCACCCAATACATAAATCATATTATGCCCGGTCACAACGGCATGGTTCTTCAGGCTCAGAGGCAAAGCAGTCAGGGTTGTCCAGCTGCCGATTCCGCCTGTGTTTACCGTTGTCCGGTAAACAGCTGCCGAATAATTGGTTCCGTCAAATCCTCCTGTGAGGTAGGCATAATTCCGCCAGGTAACAATCTGGTGTCCACTCAGCGTAGCCGGGAGATTTGTCGTGGCATACCAGTCGCTGATAGCAGTAGCTTTAGCCGGAACACTCACCTGGTCATTGGAAACCAGCACATTATTCAGCGATCCCTTTAAAAAATCGTCATTGGTTGTCTGGGTAAAGGTTACCTGTGAGAAGAGGCAGCCAGTCATTACTAATTGAAGAACCAAAGTACATAAAAACTTCATAAGAGTTTGATTTATAAATAAATAAATAATGCTGAACTGGAATTGTGAATGATGAGAGAAATAAAAATATAACATATTTCGATAGAAGTCAAAAATAGGAAAATTTCTGCTTCTCTCAGAATGTCTGAAAGCAAACCGGGCATATAAAAGGACGAAGTACCGGATTTATTAAATGAACCCCCTGTTTCAGGCAACGAACCCCGCTACTTATTTAACAAAAGATTTTATCAATATGTTAATTCTGGTATACTGGTATATCGGTACTTTGGTACACCGAATAACTATTCCACCACCATCCTCTTCGTCTCCACAAACCTCTCATTATCAGCAACAACCTCTATTCTATAGTAATACATTCCTCTTCCCAAGGGCTGTTTGTCAGTTTTCACCTGATGCAATCCTGGCTTCATTTCTGCCTCTACCAGGCTCATCACTTCTCTTCGTACTTTCACCAAAAGGATCCGGGTAATTTTCCCCCAGAAAGGTTTGTCCGGCAATCTCATTTTCATTAATCCCAGTGGGTGAAGCAAGAGTCAGAATGACCGGATCGTTCAGCGTACCCAAGTCTTCGGTATTCTCGTAACGTAGATGTTGGATAACTTCAGCAATATCTGATTTAGCAGCCGACAGATACCTGAACCGGATCGTTTCCAGGGAGGGCACATCCGAATTGACCGACAAGAAATAAATTCCCGGATTCTCTTTGTCAGGAGTGGCAAAACCCCTGCATTCATTGCCAACAAAGGCGGCGATCACATCATCCGGGTCATTTGAAAAGGATTCCTGGTTAAGCCGAATTTTACACAATAGGGTGAGGTTGAATTCCTTATCGTAAAAGGCTTTCCAGGCAAGCGGCAGGTTGGAGGGCATGGGCTCGGTGTATGGAACAGCTGAACCGGAACGGGATTTGGCCGGTGAAGGATAAAGCAGGGTGGCAGGATGAGTCAACAGGAGTACTTTATATCCTTTCCCGGGAAACAATGTATCCAGGGCGCCTGACCATTTAGTCCCAATATATTTGGAAAATTTATACTGATCTTTAAAAATGCTGTTGGTTGCGGGTGAAGGGTAAATGGAATCAAGCGCAGTTTTTGTAGCTAATTTGATTTGAGGGAGGTATCCCACCCACGTCCAGTTTAGGTTCAGTGGAATTGTATTGATAGGTACTGGTATTCCTGCCAGTTTAAGTGTCTGTGGTATAGTTACCTTTAACGCATACATCTGGTTCGGATCGATCGTCTTTAAGGCTCCGGTCCATTTAGTCCCGCTATAATTAGCAAACGGTCCCTGGCTCTTGATCTGGCAGGTATTGTCGACAATCAATTTTTCAAGAACTTTGTTAATATCCATACTACCGCCGTTTACGTTGAAGGAGATCCAGTTCCATCCACCGGCAAGTGGAAGGTTTACTTCGTTCCATCCGGTATGGAAGGCGACCGGAACCGGTATCCCGATCAGGGTGTCTGCAAATGCGTATTGCTCAAAAATATCAGCTTCTGAACAAGCCGCCGCGTTCCAGGCTATAAACCGGACCGTATCCAACGCCTGATTATCTGATCCTGCACTGAGATACAGTATGGATGGATCATCTGCATCTCTCTCGCTAACACCCCTGCAATCCCCGTTAATAAAGGCACCTACAGAATCCAGCGGGTTGGTGGATAGTACATTGTCGAAATACAGGCGGAAAGCAAAATTCATATAATACTGGAAACCGCCGACAATCTGCCAACCGGGTCTGCATTCCGTTTCTAACGAAATAGGAAAATCTTCAGAAAACCCTCCCGGTCCGCAATCATTGATACCCCTGACCCTCAGGATTCCGGAAGTCGCATCATCGGAAAAGTCAAGGGTTACGGCATTTCCGGTTCCCTGCACTGAAACTCCTGTTCCCGAATATACCCATTCGTAAGTGATTGCACCATAAATGGATGGGACATTGTATGCTACCCCACCTTCCCCGCCATTGACAACGATAGCTCCCGAAATATCACCAACCGCCCCGGGAACATTATTTACTATCACCTCAACAGAACCGGTCACCTGGTTATAACCGTCATCTACCGTAACAAAATAAGTCGTTGTTGTATCCGGTGAAACTGTGGGATTGGTCTGGGAGGAAGCAAAACCGGAAGGATCTGAACTCCAGGTATATTCATAGAATTCTGAACCTCCGGATACCTCTGCCAGCAACTGAACTTCAAGCCCGGAACAAACAGCTGAGGGCATAGCAGAAAGGCTGACTGCCAGCGGAGATCCGGTTACCGTAACATGAACAGAATCCGGCAGGCCCTGGCACTGAGTCTCTGCATCTGTAACACTCAGAATAAACGTGGTATCTGTGAATAGCTGAATCGTGACAACCTCAGCAACAGCTGCATTGACCAACAAAGAACCCGGAGACCAGGAATACAGGTAATTTCCTGAACCACCATAAGCGGACCCATGCAAAAAGGCAGAAGTACCATGGAAGATAGATGTATCTGCGCCTGCATTTATATCCGGGTTCATGTGAATTGTTATATAGCTTGCTTTTTCAAGGGTATCACTTGTTATACCATTGGAAATGATTAGTTTAACAGAGTAATTGCCGGGGATTTGGTAACTTATCACCGGATTTTGTTCACTGGATACAGCAGGCGTTCCACCGGGGAATTCCCAGTGATAGCTGGTACTGTTTCCATTTGTGTCTGCTGTAAACTGAACACTGTTACCCTGGCACAGGATTGAATCTGAAACCGAGAACCCGGCATAAAGAGGGGCAGCACACCACCCGTTGAATTTGAACAGACCGCCTGTTGTGGAACTGGAATTAAAATGGCCAACCCAGCCACAATGTTCATCAATAAAGCAGGCATCCAGGCATTGAATACCCACCATCTCCTCAAAAGGGTACCAGGTAAAACCGTCATCTGTGCTGTATGAGCATCCATTCGGTTTATCGTGTGCGGCCCCGGTGCTTATCCAGGTGCTTTGTGTGCCTGGAATATAACAAAGATCATTGCTGTAAAAACTGCCGGCCGGATAATGTTCTGTCCAGGTTGAACCTCCATCTGTGGTTTTATATAAAAAGGCGCTGTCGAAAACCTTGGCAAATCCGTGAAGTTCATCCCTGAAATACATATTAAAATAGTTGTTGATTCCGGGAATTGTATCAACAGTCCAGCTTATTCCTTTGTCGTTGGATTTGAACAAACGACCGTGTTTAGTGCCAAACATGATCAGATTATTGATAATGCTAAAACTGCCAATAATCCCGGATTCAAGGAAACCAGGTTCAGGAATCGAGGAAGATGGCACCCTGGTCCAGGAGCTTCCACCATCCAGAGTGGTATATATCTCAAAATACCCGTTATTCGGATCACCCATACAAACGCCCTCGCTGGCATTCCAGAAATGGACAGCATTCATAAACCCATTCGATTTTATGTAGATTGAATCCGAATTTTCCTCCCAGCTAATCCCTCCGTCTGTGGTTTTCATCAGCAAAGTCTGGTTTGAATTATTGACCATAGGGATCCAGGCTGTGTCATTGTTCAGGGCAGTGATCATATATCCCCCATAACCGGGATACCCATTGATTACACCCGGGATCCATGTAGACCCGCCATCATCTGTCTTTGTAAACTCAGGTAAAGAGGCACCTGAATCCTTATCATACGCTAATGCCCAGGTGTGTAAGTTGTCTGTTGCGAGAATGTCTCCGGTTCCCCTTTGAACAGTAAACCCGGATGCCTGTTTTTGCCAGCCGGCGGTTTTTATTTCTCCATTAATAAACTCAACAGGTACAGCAAGTGCATCATAATCCTGCAGTTCACACAACCCTGGCGAAGTTTTTAACCAGTTGAGGTTGCAATGATCACCGGTCAGTTCAAACTGGAAAACAAACAAGTCTTCAGCAGTATCGATCTGTAAAGGAGTAAGGCTGGCCCAACCTGCAATGATGGTGCCATTTGAATCTGAAACCTTTATAATGCCATTGTTTAGTGTTGAATTGGTGGAGTAACCTGAATAAGACAAACTTGCCGGATCATAATGAAACGCTATTGATATACCATGAATGCCGTCGCAATAGGAAAAGGTTACCGGAACAGTAACGGAAGTCTGACCTTCGCAAATGGAAATATCAGGTAACTCAACCCGGACCGGCTGAGGAAACAGATTATAAAACGGTATAAGAAGAAATAGCAGGAGTAAATATTTAAATTGTTTCATACCTGAATGATTTTCTTGATGTTAGATTCCATTCTTAGTAATCCATTGTTGAATGTTACCGTATTTTTGTTAATGTCCTGTTTTGTTTATAGAAAACACCTTTGTCTGTAACTGTGAGTTCGTATATATAAGACCCGAAGGAGAGACCGGACCCGCTCAGTTGAATTCTATAACAGCCTTTTCCCTGGTCAGTATTGACAAGGCTTTGAAGTATCTGACCCAGTGGATTGTAAAGGATCAGGGTGACATGACATGCTTTTGATAAAAAATAAGAAATCTCGGTGTTTTCAACAAATGGGTTGGGGTAATTCTGTGCCAGTGAAAAGGCTTCATTCGTCTGCTCTGAATACAGGAGTGGAGTAATAAGCTGCAGACCATCAATAGGCTTTCCTGTTGTCCCGGTGATTTCCGTCAGCCCTTCCAGTGTAAAGGAAAAGTCGCCCAGTAAAGTTTTTTCACTGGAGAATACTGTGATCACAAGAAAAGGTGTTTCTTTTACAAGCGGTATCCCTTCCAGGCTGTACCATGCAATGCGTATTTTATTTTTTTCAATACTGTATAAAAAACTACTATTTTCAATGGAGTTTCCCGGTTTGATGTTTTTAACTGTGAGAAGATCTGAAGGATAAAGTATTTCCAGCGAGACAGCACCTGCAGTAACAGATCTGTTAATGAAAACCGGAATATCAATCAGAGAATTGGGGCTGACCTTTATTCTTCCGGAATTCGAAAAAGCCAGGTTCACCTTTTTTTGTTCGGGTGTATAAGAACCATCTACATCGCCGTAACAAAGTACCGGTATATTATGAATGGTGCTGTTTCCTGACAAAATAACGGTATCAATCGGACAGTACCAGTCGCCTGAGGGGAAGGAGTCAACCAACCCGATAAACCTTCTTGCAGCAAACAAGGCATCTGCGGCATTGACGCCATAAGAGGCATTTACATTGGCCGCTTTTACGTTAACCGGTTCCAGTGTATCCATATGTGCATAATGCCTGAGAATCAACAAGGCATCGGTAGCATTTACCCCGCCCCAGGGTTTGTTTACACTCACTGAAGTGATCACCTGACCCTGTAATGCCTGGGTAAAGGTGTAAATACCGCCGGGGTTGGTATTTACGGATCGGGTTTGTGTTTCTCCCGTTGACCTGACATGAACTTCTGCGTTGTTTATCGGAGACTGAACCAGGTTTTTGTAATAAATCTTACCGGATAACCTGGATCCGATGTGAACGGTTATAATCCTGGAATGCGAAAAGCAAATCCCGTTGCTCGCCTGGCATCTGAATTTTATTCCGTTGAATTCCTTATCAATATTTGAAAGCTGAATGATATTGGTGTTGACATCAGAAAGGAAACTTCCTTCTGTAGCTAAAATAAAGTTGTTCCCTCCGTCGTAACTCACTTCCCAGTTGTATTTCACTGGATTCTGCGTAAACACTTTCAGTGGGAAACTGGCTCCTTCTGCAACCAGGGTGTCTTCAGATTCAAACAGGAATACCGGGCTGGGTTGAATAAAAATACTGGTTTCCTCTGAGTTTTTCATGTTTTCAGTATTACCAACCTGATCGGTGGCTCTGGAAAAGAAACGGTATTTCCGGCAGGTATTCCCGAAGAATACCAGACAGCTGTCTTTCAGGCATTCACCATAGACCTGAAAAGGACCTCCCTCTTCGGCATAATACAAGGCATATTTTTTTATTCCTGATCCGCCGGTATCGTCTGTTCCGGCGAAGGTTACCGATATCCCTGAACTGTCGCTGTAAGCGGGAAGCGGGTTAACATGGCTGCTCGGAGGGTTTTTGTCTATGGTGTTTTTCCAGACATTTGTTTCTATGGGAGGATTGACATCGAAGACAATGGAAGCCTTGGCCACCAAAGTATCTCCGGTAATTGTCGTTCCCTTTGGTTTAATAGAAAAAGTCACATGCCCTTCTCCTTTACCGGTGGAATCATTCACGGGCAGTAACCCCAGAAGAGCACTGGCAGGCGGTAGTCCGGTAGAAGGATCGATGGCCTGCACAATCCAGAAAACGCTGTTGGTCATAATGTTATAACCGCTTGTTACATCGGCAAAAATTCCCATTGAACCTCTCAGATCTAGTCTGGTCGTGTATGTTGAACTGTTGGGTGGTATCTGAAAAACCATATTGTCGAAACTGAATTCTCCCAGCTGTAAAGTGGATCTGCTGAAAAGCTGATCTACAGGACAGCTGATGATGATTCTCTGGGCTGCTGCCGTAGCAAAAACCGGATCATTCTCAAAATAAATGTAATAAGTAAGTGAATTTGTCTGATTTATAAAATGTTTATCTCCATATCCCATTGGGCCTTTTATTTCGTTCGGATCCCTCGAACATCGGACTTTTATGTATGAATACAAAAAGACTCCCCTGCCGGAACAGGAATTAGCATCTCGGACATCAAAATAATACTTTCCGCTTTCATTCACTGAAATAGTCTGTGCAGGGATGAAGGTGTAAGGCGGGGTACCACCAGTGGCATGGGCAGTTACATGGACATAAGGAGAAACCAGGTTGCCACAATCAGGTATATTTCCGGTGGATGTGAACGATATATCAAGACCACCTTCATCTGATACCTCAATTTCTTTCACTCCTGAACAGGAATTCGCATCCTGAACGGTGACGGTATAGTAACCTGCCGGTATATTACTGATGGAAGCTCCCTGCTGGCCCGTTGACCAGGTATAGATAAAAGGAGGTGTCCCGTGGGTAACACCGGTAACCATGGCTGAACCATTACTCTGTCCGCAACCTGCCGGGGTTACCACAACCTGGATCTGGCCTGTCAACACATTCGAAAACATATTGAGGATGATGATTATGGCTGCCGGTTTAAATAAAGTTTTCTTCATAACCTGTTACCTGAATTTCGTCGTTTTATTCACAAATATCTCCGACACCATCGCAATCTTCATCTTCCTGTCCCGGATTATAGATGTCAGGACAATTATCAAATGCATTGATCACCCCGTCCCCGTCTCTGTCGTTATCACAGGCATCTCCAATCCCGTCATGGTCCATGTCTGCCTGGTCAGCATTTTTAATAGAGGGACAATTATCACAAAAATCACCCAGACCATCACCGTCGATGTCTGATTGGTTAGGATTCGGGATAAAGGGGCAATTGTCGTCTGCATTGGAAATACCATCACCGTCGATGTCAGGGTCAAAATTATTTGGGATACCATCACCGTCAATATCAGGATCACAGGCATCACCGTAGCCGTCACTATCGGTATCTCGCTGGTCAGGGTTGAAAACTGTAGGGCAATTATCGCAGGAATCACCGAAATGATCTAAATCAGAGTCAATCTGGAGGGGATTATACAGGGTCAAGCAATTATCACATGCATCGCCAACCCTATCCTGGTCAGTATCAGATTGATCGGAGTTAGGTTTATCAGGGCAGTTGTCGCAGATATCGCCGATACCGTCAGAATCAATGTCCTCCTGATTCAGGTTGTATCCGCAAGGACAATTGTCCTGGTTATTAGGAATTCCGTCATTGTCAAGATCATTATTGCTGATCAGGTGTGAAGGTTTTTCATAATTGAGAATGGAAGAAATATTAAAAGTCATGGCCAGTGAATCGTAAAGGGTAGCTACCTTCCAATTCCCATTATATTGTCTGAGAAAGTACATCGTTTGTCCTGAGTCTGATGTTGAATTCACGTTCAGAAAAACAAGAAAACCGTTTGCATAATTCATTCCGAGTAATACTTCAAAAGAAGCGATGGAATGAATCACAGAATCGAACTTCGAAGAAAAAACCGGATCGGAAAGAATTTCCTGTATTTCTGCCTGGTTATCAGGATGGTATTGATTTAGGATGTCATTTATCGATCCGGTCTTGTAAGATTGCAGCAAACGGCAAAGAACGGAATAGGGTGTATTGGTCGTAATACTGTTCATGCTGCCAATTT
>JAPLDE010000080.1:24975-25790 GCA_026391855.1 Bacteroidota bacterium
TTGGAACAGAGAATCACAAAGCAAATGAGAAGGATCCCAGGAGTTAGCAATAGTGTTACTGATGGGTATTGATAAATAGTACGTTAATAAATTAAAAGCCGGGAAGGTGTCGCATAGGTAACTGTCGTTTCTTGAATTTTTTATTAATTCTGCAGAAATACCAACGTCAGGTCTTATAAATAACATTATAGATAACAATACGAAAAGGAAGGAAAGTTTCAATTTTAAATACTCTTGTTTCATAACATAAAGTGATTTAGAGACATTGTTCCGGCAGTACGTTCATCGTATATTTAACTTTGATAAAAGAAATCAGTTTTGCCTGGGCAACCACATCAATTTTTGCGCAGGCTTTCTGAAGTGGTTGTAACCCGGTACTGGCACAAAATTTTATGGTCCCGGGTTTTACAGTAGCGATCCCCATAACAGAACAATCAAACACATATTTTGAAAAAAGTGTTACACTGACACCAAGACCAGCAATCAGTTCAAAAGTTCCGCTAAAGCAAATATCACCGTAATCACAGGCACTATTTGGTACCAAATCAAATTCTCCTGACAGGGTTCCAGTAGCTCCTATTGTGACCCTGATATTGACAGATCCTATGACGATTGGCCAGACAGGGATATCACAGGATGAAATAAAACCCGAAGTCAGATCAATAGAAATATTGGTAACTATTCACCCCTACGAAGAAATTGCATTAATTTGAGCAAGTGCACTCAAAGGGTTGAGGTTATTTTTGATAGTAGTATCAATTACCGATCGCAGGATTGCGAAAGTCTCAGCACCTGAGAACGATTTAAACTGTCCG
>JAPLDE010000234.1 GCA_026391855.1 Bacteroidota bacterium
GGAACCTTATCCATCACCATCAGCGACAGGATTTCGACCGATGAGTTTAAAGGGACTATGAACATCCAGCTTCGCCGCCCGGTTTACCGTACTTCATATAACTCTCCCGTTCTCAACTATATAGATAAAAATATCCAGTTTCGTTACCTGGAGGGACAAAATATCGAGTTTGCCGAAAATACTTTCTCTTCCAACCTGACCTCGCTGATCGCCTATTATGTATATATCTTCCTGGGGATGGATTTTGACACTTATTCACTCTATGGCGGAACTCCTTACTATCAGAAAGCCCAGTCTATTGTGAACACAGCTCAGAGCACTCCTGAAGCAGGCTGGAAAGCCTTTGAAAGCCTGAAAAACAGGTACTGGCTTGTCGAAAATCTCCTGAATTCATCCTATGGCCAGGTGAGGGAAGCCATGTACAAGTATCACCGCCTCGGGCTGGATGGGATGACCGACAATATGGATATCGGAAGAAATGCCATCATGGAGGCAATTGATCTGATAAAAATGGTAAACCGCGAAAAACCCAATCTTTTCATTGTTCAGCTTTTCCTGGAAGCCAAGGCTGATGAACTGGTTAATATCTTCCAGCAGGCTTCACCCATGGACAAGACCAAGGTGGTGAACACCCTCAAAGAGATCGATCCTTCCAACGCCTCCAAATACCAGAAGATCCTTACAACAAATTAAGATTTTTCTGTTCCCCCTTTCTTACTATTTTTGCTTTAAATCCCGGGAGGGGTGTAGTCTATGCTTCAAACCCTGTCCATAGAAAATTATGCGCTGATCCAGAAACTGGAGATATCCTTTGGTCCCGGGCTTACCGTGATCACAGGGGAAACGGGGGCCGGAAAATCGATCATCCTTGGTGCACTCGGATTGATACTCGGAAATCGTGCCGATACCCAGGTGCTGAGAGATAACCGGTCAAAATGTATAGTCGAAGGTACTTTCAATATTAAAGGATACGGGCTGGAAAACTATTTTTCTTCGTATGATATTGATTTTGATGAGAATACCATCATCAGGAGAGAAATTAATACAGCCGGGAAAACAAGGGCTTTTATCAACGATACACCGGTAAACCTGAACCAATTGAAGGAGTTTGGAGATTACCTGGTGGATATCCATTCCCAGCATGAAACCCTGTACCTGCGAAATCCCTATTTCCAACTGGAAGTACTCGATCATTATGCGGCAAACCAGGCGTTACTGGCGGATTATCAACAGCATTACCTGAAATTGAAGAAGATATTGGAGCAGCTGAACCAGGCCAGGGAACAGGAAAAAAAATCGAAACTCGACCACGATTATTATCTTTTCCTTTTTAATGAACTGGAAGCAGCAGGCCTGGAGCCCGGAGAACAGGAAAGACTGGAAGAAGAGATGTCGCTGCTGGGTCATGCCAGTGAGATAAAAACTGGCATCCAGGCCATACTGGAGTTGCTCGATCTGACCGAGTATGCCGCACTGAGGCAGATTTCGGAGGTGAACACCATTCTTTCCAGGCTGGGAGAGTTCCATTCTCCCCTGAAGAACTTTGAAACCAGGCTGAAAAGCGTCTATATTGAAACCAAAGATATTTACCGTGAGCTGGAAAGCCTCTCGGAATCGGTACAGACCGACCCTGCCCGCATGGAATGGATACAGGGAAGGCTGGATACCATATACAACCTGCAAAAGAAACACCGTGCAGCAAATGTAGATGAACTGATAACTATATACAACGACCTGGATTACAGGCTGCAATCGATTACTACACTTGAGGAGAAAATCCTGAAGCTGGAAAAAGAGGCGCAGGAAATGCAGGAAAAAGTGAATGACCTGGCACACTCATTATCCGATTCAAGGAAAACAGTAGTTCCGCAGGTTGAGGATGAACTACTCGATACACTCCTCGAAGTGGGCATGCCCAATGCCAGGTTTTCTGTCGACATGAAGGAGCTGGACCAGCCGGGAGAGAAAGGTTCGGACCAGGTTCGTTTTCTGTTCAGCGCCAACAAAGGGAGTTCCATGGGAGAGCTATCCAGGGTTGCCTCCGGTGGCGAGCTTTCCAGGGTCATGCTGGGAATAAAGTCGATGGTATCCAGGCAAAAGCTTCTTCCAACCCTGATCTTCGACGAGATCGACATGGGCGTTTCGGGTGAGATCGCTTCCAGGGTCGGAATGATACTGACGAGGCTTTCAGAAACCAAACAGCTGATCGTGATCACCCATCTTCCGCAGATCGCGGGAAAGGGGAAACAACATTATTACGTGTATAAAATATCAGGAGAAAAAGAAACCACTACCGAAATCCGGCCGCTCAGCGATACGCAAAGGGTAGAGGAGATCGCCCGGATGATCAGCGGCGACAGCTATTCCGACAATACACTGGAAACGGCCAGGGAACTGCTGGTAAACAATACCGGTATCTGATTGTTTCTCCTCAATAATCAAATATTATGGCTTACGGACTACTAAAAGGTAAAAGGGGAATTATTTTCGGTGCCCTGAATGAGCAATCCATCGCCTGGAAAATTGCCGAAAGAGCGGTTGAAGAAGGTGGCCGGATCACCCTGAGCAATACGGCCATGGCCATCAGGATGGGGACCACCAAGCAACTGGCCGAAAGGATCGGAACCATTGTTATTCCGGCTGATGCCACCAGCGTAACCGACCTGGAAAATGTGTTTAAGACCAGCATGGAATTTTTCGGGGGAAAGGTCGATTTTATCCTTCATTCGATTGGTATGTCACCCAATGTGAGGAAAAAACGATCCTACGATGATCTTGACTATGAATACCTGAAAAACACCCTTGATATTTCGGCCATCTCCTTTCACAAGGTATTACAGGTGGCCCGCAAGCTGGATGCCATCAGCGACTGGGGTTCCGTGGTGGCCATGTCCTATATTGCCGCCCAGCGTACCCTCTATGGCTATAACGATATGGCCGATGCCAAGGCTATGCTCGAATCCATCGCCCGCAGCTTCGGGTATATCTACGGAAGGGATAAAAAGATCAGGGTGAATACTGTTTCCCAGTCCCCGACGCGTACCACGGCCGGAAGCGGAGTGAAAGGAATGGAAAACCTGATCGATTTCACCGGCAGAATGTCGCCCCTGGGCAATGCCGATGCCGACGATTGTGCCAATTATGTGGTAACCCTCTTTTCTGACCTTACCAAAAAAGTCACCATGCAAAACCTCTTCCACGACGGGGGATTTTCCAGCATGGGTATGAGCCTGAGGGCGATGACCGCCTACGACAGAAGCCTGGAAGGGTTCGAAAGGACTGACGACTGATAGCCTTATAATCATTATTTTAGCACATTCGGGAAGTATCTTCTTCCCTGCAGAAATGTGTGAATCCTGTAACTTAATACCAAAGTTATGTAAGGTATCACAAAGTGCCTGCTGGTATCTTTGTCAGGTTATTATTGGTTGGCACTGCTGTGAAAATTTTTACACAATAAATCAAAGGAAAAACCGAAAAATCTTGAAAGCAATTGATTATCCAATCCCAATCAAAAAAATCCCGAAAGAAAAATTAAAAAAGACTTTTCTGGAGAATCTGATCAATTCTGAAGCTCAGTATCGGCGGCTTTTTGAGGCGGCAAAAGATGGGATCCTTATCCTTGATGCAGAAACCGGAAAGATCGTTGATGTGAATCCGTTTTTAATTGAGATGTTGGGTTACCCACACGAAAAATTCATTGAAAAGACAGTATGGGAAATAGGCTTTCTAAAAGATATTGCTGCCAATAAAGAGAAATTTTTAGAATTGCAGAAGAAGAAGTATGTGCGATACGAAGATCTGCCGCTTGAAACAGCCGATGGCAGGCAGATCAATGTTGAATTCGTGAGCAATGTGTATTCGGTAGATAATCATAAGTTGATCCAATGTAATATCCGGGACATCACCAAACGCAAGTGGGCTGTAATTGAGCTTCTTGAAAAAGAAGTTCAGTACCGTAACCTGGCTGACTCCGGTATAGCACTTATGTGGAGATCGGGTACAGATAAACTGTACAATTATTTTAACAAACCCTGGCTGGAGTTTACAGGAAGAAACTTAGAGCAGGAAGTGGGCAATGGCTGGGAAGAAGGAATTCACCCGGAAAATATCGGCGAATGCCGTAAAGTCTATCAAAAGGCATTCAATAAACGGGAAAAATTTGAGATTGAATACCGCTTACGCCATAACAGTGGAGAATACCGGTGGATGCAAAAGCAAGGCACACCCAACTACAACAGTAATGGAGAATTCATTGGATATATTGGTCATTGTATTGATATTACTGATCGTAAGGTTGCAGAGAATGCACTGAAAGAGAGTGAGGAGCAATTCAAGGCCATCTTCCATGATGCTCCGCTGGGTATTGCAGTAATTGATTCTTTAACCGGGAAAATTCGCAGTGTGAATCCTATGATTGCTGAAATCGCAGGCAGGAAAATGGCTGAAATGGTTAATACCGACTGGATGAGCATGACTCATCCCGACGATAAATTGCTGGACCGGAACAATATGGTTAAAATGGTTGCCGGAGAAATTAACGGGTTTCAGATGGAAAAGCGATATTTTCATCCCGATGGATCAATCGTCTGGATTAACATGACCATTTCACATATTTTATACAACGATAAGACGCTTTCCCGGCATCTCTGCATGATTGAGGATATTACCGAGCGCAAGCTGGCTGAACAGGAATTAATTATTGCCAACAAGGAACTTGCTTTTCAGAACGAAGAGAAAGAAAAACGGGCGGCAGAGCTGATCATTGCCAACAAGGAACTTCTCTTTCAGAACGAAGAGAAAGAAAAACGGGCGGAGGAGCTGATCATTGCCAACAAGGAACTTCTTTTTCAAAACGAAGAGAAAGAAAAACGGGCGGCAGAGCTCATCATTGCCAATAAGGAACTTCTCTTTCAAAACGAGGAGAAAGAAAAACGGGCGGCTGAGCTGATCATTGCCAACAAGGAACTTCTCTTTCAAAATGAAGAGAAAGAAAAACGGGCGGCAGAGTTAATCATTGCGAAAGAGAAAGCCGAAGAAAATGATAATTTAAAAACAGCTTTCCTTCAGAATATGTCGCATGAAATACGCACACCTTTGAATGGAATTATCGGTTTTTCAACGCTGCTGAATGATGAAGATATCAGCAAGGATGATGTCAGACAATTCACATCTAATATTGTACTAAGCGGAAAAAGGCTTCTTGAACTTGTAAATAATGTCCTCAGTATCTCCCAAATTCAAACAGGACAAATTAATGTTGAGCGAAAGCAGATATTAATCAATTCAGTATTTTCCGATTTATTAACTCTTTTCTCCCCGCTTGCCAGGAATAAGAATATAACTTTGAATTACCATAATCCGGATAGTAAATTCTGCACAATTTATTCAGATGAAGCCAAACTGTATCAGATTCTTACTAACTTAATAAATAATGCAATAAAGTTTTCAAACTCCGGCAATATTGATTTCGGCTATGAAATCAATATTGATATGATACAATTCTATGTAAAAGATACAGGGATTGGAATACCGCATGAGCTTTACGAGAGGATTTTCGACAGGTTCGTTCAGGCTGAACTGGGTTTTTCCAGGGGATATGAGGGAGCAGGCTTGGGTTTGTCTATTTGTAAGGGCCTGGTCGAATTGCTGGGTGGTAGAATCTGGGTGGAATCGAAAGTCAATTCAGGTACAACTTTCTTCTTTACCTTACCGTATTCTCACGTTGACCTGCCTTTTCAGGAAAACGCAATATTTTCCGAGAGTCCGGTAAAACAGGCAAAAGGGAAAATTCTGATTGCTGAAGACGATTTCATTAGTTCCCAATATCTTGGCAGACTGCTGGTAAATTCAGGTTTTACTGTACTCCATGCTGAAAATGGTGAACAAGCTGTTGAATTCGTCAGGAATACACCCGATATCAATGTTATTCTGATGGATATCAGGATGCCTGTTATGGACGGAATTGAAGCAATGAAACTTATCAGGCAGATTAGACCCGGTTTGCCCATCATTGCCCAGACAGCTTATGCTTTCAGCGAAGAAAAAAATAAAATTCTATCTATTGGCTTTGATGATTATTTGGCAAAACCGGTTGAAAAGGTTAATATAGTTGCCTTAATAGATAAATACCTGAACCGGTGACTAAAAAGTTAATGATTTAACTTGATCGTATACCCGAATTTCTCTTTTGGTTTTTCCTGTTTTTCCGGTTTGGGAGTGGGGGTGGCCACATAGCTGTAGCTGAGTGGCTGCGGAGCCTGGTTCAGTTTGAACTCAATGATCGATTTTATGGAAGAAGTCAGCCTCACACCACGGTTCTTCACCGCATCGTACCTGAGCAGCCTCACAACCCGCATGGCTTCTTCATCACAACCATAGCCTATCCCTTTTGTCACTTCCACTTCAACTACCTCTCCGTTGTCGTTCACCTCAAACGATACATGTACCTTTCCTTCAATCTTATTTTGCAACGCTTCGGGAGGATATTTCAGGTTATTGGCCACAAATTCCCTGAAAGCTGTTTTTCCGCCCGGAAACTGTGGCAGGTTCAGAAACTCCTTGGTCTTCTTGTTCTTTTTCATATCGCATTCTTACTATTCGGCTCCAAAGTTAATCATTGCTGCCGAATCGGCTTTGTTAATTTTATTGGTGCATTTTACATTTATTCCTATTTTTGCGCCCTGTTTGAAATTTAACTTACATAGTTAAAAATTTGAATATTTAAAATAAAAGTAAAATCCTGATAATCAAATTTTTATATCGATATTTGGAAACCGAATCAGGCCTTTTACGCACTAAATACCTGAACACTAGAACACCTGAACACTTTTTAATAAC
>JAPLDE010000146.1 GCA_026391855.1 Bacteroidota bacterium
CATTCAGCGAATTTACCAGCACACCGATCACGAATTCCTCGGGAGATAAACCTGCCAGCTCCCTGGTAAAAGGCAACACCAACAGGTGGTCAATCCCGGCATGTTCAATTAGCCTCCCCTTTTCTTCCAACGTGGTAAGCAGCCGGAAACTACTGTCACCATTGAGCAGCAACCGGGGATGAGGCTCAAAGGTTACCACCACCGAAGGACTTTTCCGTGAATGGGCCAGCTGAGTAAGATGCTCCAGCACCATACGATGCCCAACATGAACCCCGTCGAACATCCCTACCGTTACTACCGGATTGATGTCCTGCGGAAACGTTCCCAAATTACGATGAATGATCATCTTCTAAATATTGATAAAACTAAAACAAACTAACTAATCCACCAGATTCCCCGATCCACGATCCCTGATCCCCGTTCCCCGTTCCCCCATCCCCATTTTTCCCCTCTCCAGTTACCTATTCCCGACACCCTGTCCGTACTCCCCCTCACTTCTCGCTCTTCTCCACCAGCAACCCGATCTCCATCATCCCAGGGGTATCAAACTTCGACATACGGTTCTCTAACTCAAATTTGTAATGACCTGGTTCACTGAAGGTTATTCCCTGTAATACAGGCGCCGTGATGTCCCACAGATCACCATTACCCTGGGCTTTAAACGTTCCGTCGGCATTTCTTAATAAAACATCAATGTCTTTTATCCTCCTTTCTCCTGAAGGAGAATAGATGGCCAGTGTCATCATCAGGTTGGCAAACGGATAAGCAGTATGGTGGCGGATCTCAACGGAAATGTCATAATTGGTTTCCGTATCTTTTATATCAGTCTCGAAAAACACACTTTCGAACCGGTTCCATTTTAATTGCTCAAAAGTGTGGCGTTGTTCAAAAACCTTACGCCCGGAACAGGAAATCAGGCAAAGAAGGACCAATGAAAACAATAATAAGCGCGACTTCATGGATCAGTAAATTTTCACGCAAAAGTATGAAATCTTTAACTCAACTCACTTTCTTCCGAAATCCGCCGGTATTTCCCCCCAATGATCGGTGTCCCAACGCAATACGGCATTAGGGTACTCATTTTCATTCAACCATTTCAGGGCTCTTTCCATGAGGTCAAAAATAGCCCGGTTCTTTTCACCGGCCTGAAGTTTTGTCTTTACGGCCTTGTCTTTCACCCATTTACGGGCAGTGAGGCTGTCGCTGTATACAGGTATCGGACTGTCGAGCTTTTTCAGCAGAGCCAGTCCATGGACAATGGCCAGAAACTCTCCGATGTTGTTGGTCCCACCCTGGAAAGGCCCCTGGCGGAATACCACCTTCCCGGTCCCGGTAAAAACACCCTGATATTCAACCAAACCCGGGTTACCTGAACAGGCTGCATCAACGCTCAGGCTTTCGGGTATGGGTTTATGGCTTTCGGGTGTTAACCTGATTGTTGCCGTTTGTGTACCCTTACTTTTTGAAGAAAATGGAGGAGGACCCGACTGAAATGCTTCTTCCGCCTCAGCCAGGCTGGGAAAACCCTTGTACCTTGCCCCGGCTTCTCCTTCAACCTGGCTGTGGCATTCAGGCCAGCTTTGGTAAATACCCGGGACCCTTCCTTTCCAGACAACGTAATATTTATTCTTTGACATCAGTTGGCAATATTATGGAATATTCACCTGTTTTCATTACCTTTGCGGCCAATTTTTAAAAAGACATATGAACAACCTGATAAGCGGAAAGATTTCCCAGATCATCGGACCTGTTATTGATGTTACCTTTTCTGAAGAGTCCAGATTACCGGATATTTATGAAGCCCTTGAAGTGAAGCGTAAGGATGGGACCTCTCTCATCCTGGAATGCCAGCAGGATATCGGAGAAAACACCGTCCGTACCGTGGCTATGGACAGTACCGACGGGTTACGCCGCGGAATGGATGTATTTGCCACCGGAAAGTCTATCTCCATGCCGGTAGGCGAGCATATCCGCGGACGACTTTTCACTGTGATCGGTGAAGCTATCGACGGAATGGCCCCGGTCAGCAAGGAAAGATCATACAGCATCCACCGCGAACCCCCGAAATATGAAGAACTCTCTACAAAAAAGGAGATCCTTTATACCGGTATAAAGGTGATCGACCTGATCGAACCTTACTCAAAAGGAGGAAAGATCGGCCTTTTCGGTGGTGCCGGTGTTGGTAAGACCGTGATCATCATGGAACTTATCAACAACATTGCTAAGAAATACGCTGGAATGTCTGTGTTTGGAGGGGTTGGAGAAAGAACCCGCGAAGGGAATGACCTGCTAAGGGAAATGATCGAATCAAATGTGATCCGCTATGGAGAAGAATTCCTTCACGATATGGAAAAAGGAGGATGGGACCTGAGTAAGGTCGATCCCGCTGAAGTTGCCCAATCGCAGGCTACCCTGGTGTTCGGACAAATGAATGAACCTCCCGGAGCCCGTGCCCGCGTTGCCCTTTCAGGGTTAACGCTTGCAGAATATTTCCGCGACGGGGATGAAGAATCAGGCGGAAAAGATATCCTCTTCTTTATCGATAACATCTTCCGTTTTACCCAGGCCGGATCCGAAGTGTCCGCCCTTCTCGGACGTATGCCATCAGCCGTAGGGTATCAGCCGACACTGGCTACCGAAATGGGAATCATGCAGGAAAGGATCACCTCCACCAAGCGGGGCTCTATTACCTCCGTACAGGCCGTCTACGTCCCTGCCGACGACCTCACCGACCCCGCCCCTGCCACTACCTTCGCCCACCTCGACGCAACAACCGTGCTCAACCGTAAGATCTCCGAACAGGGTATCTATCCCGCCGTCGATCCACTCGACTCAACCTCCCGAATCCTTTCTCCCGATATCGTGGGCGATGAGCATTATCAAACCGCCCAGGCCGTTAAAGAGATCCTACAGCGAAACAAAGAACTCCAGGATATCATCGCTATCCTCGGTATGGACGAACTCTCGGAAGAAGATAAACTCGTGGTCCACCGCGCCAGGAGGGTCGCCCGCTTCCTCTCACAGCCCTTCCATGTTGCCGAACAATTCACCGGCCTGAAAGGGGTTTTCGTAAATATTGAAGATACCATCAAAGGATTTAAAATGATCCTCAACGGCGAAGTGGACGAATATCCCGAAGCTGCCTTTAACCTGGTCGGTACCATTGAAGAAGCCATCGAAAAAGGAAAACGGATGCTGGCTGAATCCAACGAATAAGCCATGCACCTCGACATTATCACCCCCGATTCAACCCTCTTCTCCGGCGAAGTAACCCTCGTTCAGCTACCCGGAAAAGACGGCTCTTTTGAGATCCTGAGTCAGCATGCTCCCCTGCTCTCTGTGCTGAAACCCGGACAGATCCGTATCGTCGACAAGGCAAAGCTGGAAACCCTCTTCCCTATCAATGGCGGAGTAGTGGAAGTGAAACATAACAAGATCCTGGTCCTCTCCGAATAACATGTTGGAAAGCAAAATAACCGCCTTACCATCCAAGGTTGATCCCCGTTTCTATTGTGGTGGTTTTTCCCCAGTACAATTCAGGAGTGAATCGTCTTTCCTGACCGGTGATCTCTGAAAACTGACTCCTGAAAAACACCATCCCCTTCTCGATGATCTCATACTGAACGCAAACTTCGGTTAGTTTTTCTTCCCAGGTAACCGTCTCCATGAAAGGTCTTCCCCAGGCATCATCGATCCCGTACACATAATTGTTACCGTGCCTGGCATGGGTATAGGAAACCTGAAACAATAACCCCCTCAACGGCCTGAAACTGAATGAAAAGAACATCTCCTCCGAGTTATCCCTCAGGTAATGTCCCAGGGTATAACGGTTGGATGCGAAAGAGGTGGTCTCGATATAATGCTGGTATACCATGGGGTTGGTCCGGGTGTATTCTGCCGTGAACGCAATATTGGACAGGGGAAAGTTGCTCACCCTCGCACCCGCCTTTCCGCTGATATAATTTGAGTTCCTGTCCTTGTCGTAAAACCGGCTGAACGAGATCTCGTCAATAAAAAAAGAAGTGTACAAATGAAGATGCCGGATATTCCGTGAACTGATATCGAAGAACATCTGGGCATTCTGACCCGCGTCATTGCTGTTGGCGAATTTGGAATAATCCACGGCTTTAAAGAAAAGAAAAGGGATCAGGTATAGAGGCTGAACACCTATATCGCTGTATATGACAGAGTTACCTAATGAAACCTGAAAATATTTCCAGGGTGTTACTGTAAGCATATTGGCGGCAATATATTTATCGCGATAAATTTTCCTGGTCCCGTGTGCATGCTGGTAGGTCCGCACACTGTCTATGACCTGTGACACCAGCCAGCCATGGAAATAATTGAAATCCAGCCAGCGGACGGGGTGGACATTCAGCCGGATCAGTGCAAAAGAGGGTGGGCGGCCCGAGAGTATATTGGCCCCGTGGTAGTTATTTCCCCATTCAATATTTTCTTTTTCAAGGGAGATGTTCCCCCAGTCCCAGGTATAAGATAGGCCGGCCCTCATTTCGGCAAAATCCGTCGGTCCATTGTCCCCTTTATATAAGGCTCCCTGATCTAAGGTAAAAAAGGAATCCCTCACCAGCTGGCTGCTCTGGTAGTTATCCCTAAGGTTGGCATAAAACCCCCAGTGCTTTCCCACATAACCCGACACCTCCGCTCCTTCCCAGCGGTGGACAATATGGCCGTTCCCGTTCTTATAATAGCGGTACCCTGCAATAGGCCTCGCCTGCAACCGGAACAAGCTGTCACAGTAGTTTACTCCCAATGGATTAAGGGAAAGAGAAAACACATCATCCTGGCGGTACAGATCAATATCACCGGGCAGGTTGCGGTTGTGGCTTCTTTCTATACGGTACTCCCTGAAGTAAAAGTTAACCTCCTTCAACTGCCTGGAATTCAGTCGTTCCGGATATTTGGCAGCTTCGGCCAGCTTAAGAGCGATCATTTGTCTGGAATAGGGTTTGATCGCACTGTTCAGGATGATCACTTTGTCGTTGGCCAGCTCATCCAGAAAGTCGTAAATGCTTGTATAACTGATATTTTCAGGGACCGTCTGTGCATTGGAGAACATACTGCAGCTAAGGACCAGCCCGAAGTTCAGTACCAGGTGAAAAGTCCTTTGTAAATATATAGGCATGTTAAAAGGTTCTTTTTGGTAAAAATATTAATAAAAAGCAAAATATTTGTTAAAATTTTGTCTCAAATAGGGAATGAATTCTTTTTTTTTTATATTTGTCTATATTTCTCTATCATTGTTAAAATAGGATTATATAAGTAGTTAATAATCAAGACTAAGTTAATTGAACCATCTTCTATTTTATAATGGGAACAGGTAGATATGTCAATTAATTGGTATAGATACTTTCCCAATCAGTATGATTATTAACCCGGTATTGTCACCCTGGTTATGAGAGAAAAGGTTATTCATCAGTTGATATCCGCTCCGCCTCCTTCAAAAACACGGAAAGAGGAAGGAGACATGGTAAAGATCGTACCTTTGCGGGCCCATTTCCAGGAGATGAAAAGAATAATCATTGAAGAATGCGGAGAGTCGGTTTTTAAATTTATTTCTGCCTATGTCGACCTGATCCCCGACAAAAGTGCAGTGATCTCGACCTGTACCCGGTTCAATATTCTTAATCTCCCCCTCGAACATTATCAATCGGTCATCAACTTAAAAAAGATCAATGATGTCCGTTACCTGAACAAATTTTTTGAAGCCATTAATTTTAAGCTGGAAGACAGGGGTTGGTTTGTAGGTTGTGCTGAAACCAAGATGATCAGAAAAAAAAGGATATTGTCCTCTTTCCCCACGGGTATCAACCTGTTGGTCTACTCTTTCGATTTTATTTTCAGGAGGATTTTCCCCAAGGTCTCTTTTACCAAGAGGCTGTACTATTACTTTACCCAAGGCCAGAACCGGGTAATCACCCGTACCGAGATCCTGGGCCGGCTGTTGTCCTGCGGTTTTGAAATCATTGAAGAAAGGCTTATTGAAGGAACCTTCTTCTGGGTGGTCCGCCGGGCCAAAGAACCCGCCTTCGACTACAGTCCCACATACGGACCGCTGATCCGGCTGCATCGCGTGGGAAAGAACAGGGAGATGATCACCGTGTACAAGTTCAGGACCATGCACCCTTATTCGGAATATCTCCAGCATTACGTCTATGCCCGCAACGACCTTGAAGCCGGGGGGAAGTTCCGCGACGACTACCGCGTAACCACCCTGGGAAAAGTGATGCGGAAGTTCTGGATCGATGAGCTGCCCATGCTGGTAAACTGGCTGTACAAAAGAAATCTGAAGCTGGTGGGGGTCAGACCGTTGTCAAAGCATTATTTCAACCTATACACCAAAGAACTGCAGGATCTTCGGACAAAATTCAAACCAGGCCTCATCCCTCCTTTCTATGCCGATGACCCCAAAACCATACATGAGATCATGGCTTCCGAGAAACGTTACCTCGAAGCCTATATGAAACACCCTTTCCGCACCGATTTTGTCTACTTCTGGAGAGCCGTTTACAATATCCTTTTCATGCTAAAAAGAAGCCATTGACCCACACTGTGATCATGTGCTGATTTATGATGGATGTCCGATGTCCGATGTTACAACCCTATTCACCTTATTCATCACCTTCATCACTTTTAAATGCTGCACGGTACAAAAGCAACAACACAAATCCGATGCAAACTCCCAGCATGTTAGCCAGCATATCAGGCAGGGTAAAAGTGCGGTAGGACAGGGGTTGCTGGATACCTTCCATAAGTGCAGCTATGCATAATCCGATAAGCAGGGTAAAGCTTTTGGTTTTATAGGTCGCCTTCAACAGGAATACCAGTGGAATAAACACCAGGGAATGGAAAAAATGATCTCCCCGGAAGGAGAGAATCGATACGTGGTTCAGCTCCTGCCTGGTATTGAGGGGAAGGAGGGCCAGCACTGTTATACCGAGTATGTAGAACCAGAAAAGACGACGGTAAAATGGAGGGGAAAATGTGTTCATTTACTCAAGTGTTCAAGTGTTCATGAGGAGTGAAATTGCCAGTCTTTGACTATTTACGATAGCTCAGTACCAGCCATGGAGAGATAGTCTTTTACCTGTCTGTTGCGGCCTGCTGTCGTCAACAGCTGAGGATTAACCGTTATCATTACCTGATGAGGGAAAGTACCTTCTTCCACTGCGTCGATGGTGTCGCGGGTGGAGTGGTAAGAAAGAGAATCATTTCATACTACAAGCGGTTTGCTTAGAATAAGAAACCTTTTCAATCTTAATCTTATCCTCGATGGTAAGTGATTTTATCAGTTTCAGGATTTCATCAAGTGAAAACGAAATACTGTATTTCCGGTTAACTGAGGCTGTGCTCATTACAGTTTTTTTACAAAGGTATAACGATTCCTTTTGGCCAGATCAAAGAATTCCAGCGCAACCCAATCATACCCGGGTAGCGGGAATCAAGGTACATTTTATCCAAAAGGCTGATGTTTTCCACCGGAAACGTTGAAGGAAACAAGTAACCAACCTTATTCCAGAGTGTTTCAAGGTTGTGTGTACGGATAAACCCAATTTCTCGTTCTTCAATAATAGCTTTAAAGGACTTTTCAATCGATTACTGGGAATGGAATGCTATAATATGTGTAAGACCTGGCTGTTCAAGTAATACTTCTATTACCCGTAGGTCATCGTTCGCTGCCTTAAGCCAGTCCTGGGTTATCTGTTTCATATAAGGTAATGCCTTTTGTCAGAATTTCCCTGGCAAACTGACTGTTGAGTTCAATTGCTTTGTCAAACATGGATTGTGTAAATACCAGAAGATCTATGGGATATTCTTTTCTATATTCAGCGATAAATTTGTTTATTGACTGGTAAATGGCTGCATTTTCCTTAAAAAGAGGAAGGTAAGTACTGATGGGAGGTGACTACAATTAAATCAATATCACTGTCTTCAGAGGGGTTCCATACGCCCATGATCCCAATAGGATAACTCTATTGACAATCGGAATGTGGAGGCACTGAGCAATTTTCTCAATTTCACTTTGTGAAGGCATCACGCTACAAATTTGAAATCAAAGTTAACAAAAAAATGACCCGCCTGCAGTTCCAGGGTTTCAGGGAAGGAATTATTTCATCATGATTAAACCCGTTGGACACGCCATGGCGTGTTTACAAAGATCGCGTGTCAATCACCTTAATCACCTTCCTCACCTTTTCCGGCTATCAGTACCCGTTTCACCACATTCTTCATATTCTGGAGAACCAACTCTTTAGTCCAGAGAATGGTTGTTATGGTTCATGTTCACATGACCCCGTTGCCTTTAGGCAACAAACCCCTGTAGCCGGGATGGCGGGATGTCGTTTTACCTCCCACGAATGATGCATCAGATACGGAAAATGCTTCCATGGGAGGAATATTGATGCCGGTTACAAATACGGTTGAACCGGAAATATATTCGCATTCATGAAGCGAAAAACCCCGCGATTGCAAGGTTTCAATGTGGCAATGTGCCAAGTGTCGTGATGTTATGATTTCATGCCCACATGTTCACATGTTTTTCTGCCTTCCTCACCTCATCCCCCGGCCCTTCTCCTTTCTTCGGCCCTTCTCCTTTCTTCGGCCCTGCTCAGATCTTCGACATTGCTCAGATCTTCGACATTGCTCAGATACCGGGAGAAGGGGAGAAGTTGACTTCCCACGGCCCACTTTGAACTACTAACTGTGGACTGTGGAAACAGTTAAAGTTCAATGAATTTGTCCGTTAGGATCTAAAGCATCTCGAACTGCCGTTTTATCTTAACATATTTTTTTATGATCTTTTCATCCCTTTTCATCTCTTTTTTAGGATTTTCATTGTCCACAAATGAAATAGAACTATCTGGTGGAATACTATCGAGAATTTCCGGTTTTTGAAGAATTTGTCCGACAAAGTCGAAAGCAATTGAAAGATCTATCCTAACCTGATCCTTATTTTGCATCTTTATTTTTTTTAATAAATTGTTCTTTATACCACTCCCATCTGTCTTCCAGATCGGTTCTGGCAAATTGCAGACCCGAATTCAAATCATACAGATCGAATGCTTTTTTTTCTTTATCACCATTAGGTGAAAGAATATCTCTGTGAAAAAAGCCATGATCACAATCATAGCGGACAATAGCCTGCCATTGGTTACCGATAAAAGCTTCATATTGAACCACTAGGTCAACAACCTCATCTTTGAGGGTTTCAAACCTGAATCGCAATCTGTCTTGATGATGATTCCCTATATAAATAAAGAATTTCTTCAAAGTCATCTTATCATAAATGGTTTAACGTACACGTAAATGACTTGTATGCAAAGGTAGCATGTTTTTATCAAATTCATTTTGCCATTGTGACAATAATCATAATGATCGATATGATCTCATGACCTGGTGGGGGAAAGTGTCGTTTTCTATGGATTTGATGATATCTTTCGTTGAATGGGAAAAAAGGTTATGGCCGTAATGATTGTTCTGAACGTTATGAAGTGCAGCATTTTCCTTTTGAACTTCTTCCTTTCCTTCTGCCTGCCTCACCTCATCCCCCGGCCCCTTCTCCAATCTTCGGCATTGCTCAGATCTTCGACATTGCTCAGATGCCGGGAGAAGGGGAGTGGCGACTGCTCACCGCAATGGATTTCTTGTTTCATGGTTTCAGAGAAACAATTCCATCATGCTCACATGACCCCGTTGCCTTTAGGCAACAAACCCCAGTAGCCGGGATGTCGGGATGTCGTTTTACCTCCCACGAATGATGCATCAGATACAGAAAATGCCTGCATGGGAGGAATGTTGATGCCGGTTACAAATACGGTTGAACCGGAAATACATTCGCATTCATTAAGCGAAAAACCTCGCTGATTGCAGGGTCTCAATGTGGCAATGTTGCAAATGTCGTGATGTTATGATTTCATGCCCACATGTTCACATGTTTTTCTGCCTTCCTCACCTTATTCCCCCAACCCCATCTCCACCCGGAGAAGGGGGAAACTACATTCGTATCATAACTTACATAACCATTATAACCTCCATCACTTTTTATAGGCCGCCAGTGTCAGGAGGACCACCAGGGTTTTGCTTCCCAATTTCGTCAATTATTTCAGATAGCTCTATGGTTGTAACAATCTGATCAAATCCCTTATCAGTAATACCTCGAACAAGTTTTTTATCACCTGTCCAAAGCTTTCCCTTTAACTCAAGAGACAAAGCAACAAAAAGAACATCATTCAAATCAATATCTTTGACTATGCATTCAGCAATCAGTAAATTTTCCTTCGAGATAAATTCCTCATTGATTAGTTCAATTCTGGAAATGATTGAATTAACGATTTCCATGAGAACAGACTGATCAAGGCCTGTAAGAATCTGAAGTTTTGGTAAATGGTTCTCAATTTCAATTCTTAGATGTTTACAACTGACAAAATGAAATATTCCCCTTGAATTGAAAAGTACTTTACCAATTCGACCTGTAGAATTAAGGATTGCACTAAAAGCAATGTTA
Organism: Bacteroidota bacterium; assembly: GCA_026391855.1. Classification (GTDB taxonomy): domain Bacteria; phylum Bacteroidota; class Bacteroidia; order Bacteroidales; family CAIXZF01; genus JAKLIX01. The sequence goes on from JAPLDE010000146.1 coordinate 10,523, forward strand.
GTATCGACAATTACTCTAGTCATTTAGCAGGCGGGTACGATTTTCTTTCCACCAATTCAGATTAATCTCCTCAGCTAATTGGTCGACTATCGCTTGATCAACTCTGTAAGCCCCGGAAGTTAATTCCTTATATCTGATATAGTCGACAAAATCCTGAATTTCTTCAGTATCAACCGTATCAGGTATACGTATGATAAACTCGTTATTTCTCTTTTCGATGATCATTCGTGCTGATTTTATACAAAGATACTCATCTTTAGGACTTTCTCAAATTCTCCCCGAGTGGTTGTAGGTTATTTGTTAACGTTTTAGGGCGTTCATGTGTTCATCACCATCACCTTCATGATTTTTATAACCCTCATTACTCTTAACTCACTGTGATGGACGAGACGGATGTCCGATGTGTTGACTTTTTCCCGCCGGTCGAAGTTCGATTCCGCCCACCATGATCGCAAGATGCTGATATATAGATGGCTGACTATTACCCACTGTCCACTGCCGACTGCTCACCGCAATGGATCTCTTGTTTCATGGTTTCGGAG
>JAPLDE010000088.1 GCA_026391855.1 Bacteroidota bacterium
TCCTTCTTTCTTGAGTGGTAATACAGATAACGGAAATTCATGTTCCAATAAGCCTATTATGTTAGCCATTTTACATTCGTGTATTTTACTGCTTATTGCTAATGATCTGTTCTGTTTCATTATCTTTGATTTAAAGTTTATCACAAAGATAATATAATTATTAAGTTAGCACCATTATTGAGGAGAAGGGGCCGGGGGATGAGGTGAGGAAGGCAGCCGGCAGTCACATACATCAACGCAGCAGGCTGACACTTCCCGATCGCTTCGACAACCTCCCGCTTGTATCACGGCATTGGATCACCCAGAAATAAACCCCGTCGGAACAGGGAGTTCCTTTGTGTTTTCCGTCCCATTTGAATTCAGGATCAGTTGATTCAAAAAGGAGTTGCCCCCACCTGTTAAAAAGAGACAATTTTAAACTACTGATATTGTGTATATTATGTATGGTGAAGAAGTCATTAACCTGGTCATTGTTGGGTGTGAAAACATTAGGAATTTCGAAGGACACCTCACAATCGAGAAAATCCACCTTAATTGAATCAGCCCGTTTGCAACCTTCCAGGTTACTTACCTCAACCCGGTATGTCCCCGGACTTTGTATCAGCCGGTTTGTGCCGATATATCCGTCCTGCCAGCAATAGCTTTCAAAACCCTGGTTTACAGTTAGTTCAATACTTTCACCCTCACAAAGGGTAGTATCATTCCCCAATTCAAACTGTATGGGATCTGAATATTTCATTTTGATGATATAACCGTCAGCGTTCTCCATACTGTTAAGCTGAAAATAAGCACCATTCCCGGGATCCACCATGGGCAGCAGGGCAGAACCGGCTATTCCGGTAAAATATGCCAATCCGTTCCCGTCGGCAACCACCGAATAACCGCGATCAACCTTTGGACCACCGAAATAGGTGCTGTAAAGCAGCTGTCCCGAATCAGTGAATTCAGCCAGGAAGACATCTCCGCCCTGGCCTGCCGCGGTATCACCCATTGCAGGCTGGAAATACTGATCCGTTTTCTCCATCAGGGGCAGATCAAGCGAAGTGGTATACCCCGTGCAAAACAAATGCTGACAATGGTCCCACACCAAAGCATATCCTCCTTCCTCTACCGTTCCGCCAAAATAGGTTGACCATTGTAAGGCCCCGATGCTATCGAAAGCGACAAGGAAGGCATCACAATATCCTTTTTTCACCGTCTGCATATAGGCTCCCGGCCTTTCCACAAGCGGAAAATCATCAGAATAGGTGGTTCCGGTGATGTAAATATTGTTCCTGTCATCCACCGACATGCATTGCCCGCGGTACCAGACAACACCTCCCGGTGTATCTTCATACTCACCTCCAAGGAAGGTGACCCATTCTGTCTGACGGCTGGCATCAAACCTGGCCACGAAAGCATCCATCATTCCATTACTATATGGCTGGTAAAAAGCCCCTGGATATGGTTTACAAGGAAGAGTATCTGACTGGGTAAATCCGCTGATTATCAGCTTATTACGTGAATCACAAGCAATTGATGTAACTGAAGTGAGCGAGGGAATGACCCCTTTAAAATAGGTAGACCACATCAGGCTGCCGGAAGGCGCAAAACCTGCAATGAAAGCCATATCTCCATATCCAACCGTATCATTATAAGCGCCTGCCATGATTTTTACAGGCAGGTCGGTGGAATAAGTCTCCCCGGCAATATAAAGATTACCGGTTTTATCAAAACATAATGAAGCAGCCATATCGTTGCCGTTCCCTCCGAAAAAAGTTGCCCATTTCCGGATACCGGAAGTATCGAAACGAAGAATAAAGGCATCTCCGTATGGCCAACCACTCTGATAAACACTTTGATTGTAGGCAGAAACCATTGACTGAAGAGGGAAGTTAAAGGATACGGTTAAACCGGTCAGGTATATATCCCCTTCAGGACCCGTTTTAATATCCCAGCCCTCGTCGTAGTTAGAGCCGCCATAATAGGTAGCCCATCTTCGCTTCCCTTCCTTATCAAATTTAAGGATCACAATATCGGAAGCACCATAGAAATTTCCCTGGAAATACCCGGTATCCGGAGCCTGAACAGGAAAATCGTAAGAGGTGGTGGTTCCTGTAATGTACACATTCTCTGATGCATCCAGGCAAATAGCCCTGAATTCCTCAAACTTGTCTGAGCCTCCGTAATAGGTCGACCATACAGTGGGATCGATCACATATGATTCACCGGTATTCTCTTTCTTAACGCTGAATCCGATCGTCCCTTCTTTCTCCTCAAAGGTGCAGGGCAACTTCTTCTTCGAGGTTATACCATAACAGAGTAACTCTCCTTCATTGACCTGCCGTAATGGACATTCCCATTGAAGCTTTGTTTCATCCGCTGTCAGTTTCAGGCTTTCAGCACCCTGATACCTTAACCTGATATCCTCGGGATTTGCATCAGAGGTCATATTGAATTCATAAGTAAACAGCTCATTATCAATATGATGATCTTTCGCTTCAAGTACCCAATCGATACCGGGGTATACATTGCGGATGAGGATACTGGTATAAGATCTTACTCCCATTATACCCTGGGGACAGGCAGGGTAATAATAATTGAACGTACATGGGTCATCCGAAAGGGTGGCCGTCACCTGCTCCCTGCTGATTCTTGCATTGACCAGTTCAACCTCAACCCGGTTAAAGGCCAGAGACGGAATCCGTTGTACCGGATCTGCATTCCTGACGTTTGAATCTTGTAGTAAAGCCTTGTAAAAGAAGTAGGTAACCCCTTTGTCAGTAAGATAAATGTCGCAACCTGGCCGTTCAAGTTTAAACAGAATCTGATCTGTACCCTTTGAATCCGGCGCATCAAACTGACCTTTGTTTTCGATGAATCCACTTAAATTTTCCTGCGAAATACAAGAAAAAGAAAGGAAAATAAATGATAAAAATAAACCTAAACAGTTGATTTTCATTTCGATACTCAGGCGAAAATCAAACGGTCTTCCTTAGGCAAAGGAACCGGATCTCCAAATTCATTGGCAGTTTCTATCCATAATTCAATGGCTTCCTGAGCATTTTTCAGGGCTTCCTCCTGAGAATTTCCATGCGCCATACACCCTGATAATTCAGGAATATAAGCAATAAAACAATCATCATTCTTACTCCAATGGATAATTATCTCATATTTAAACATTCTTATTCTCCTCCATCAATTTATATTTAACAATAATATCACGAACCTGCTTAACCTGGTATGGTTTGGCTTTATCTCCGTCTTCCCGGATATTAATTTTCTCAAAAATGTCAGCCCTCCTGAAAATATGATGGTAAATTTAGTAAAAATTGTATGACAGGGTATTAAAAGGTTTTCGGGGGAGGAATAAAATCAAATTGATCTACAAATGAGAAGGAAACTGTTATTCTGAAAATTCCATATTAAAACCGTCTGGCCAAAAATTGTATTTTTGCACTTTTTAAGGATGGTTGATTCGGACAGAACGATAAAACAGGCGCTGTTAAAGCAGAGAGGAAAAGTCCTGTGGCTGACCGGCCTTTCTTCGGCCGGGAAAACGAGCCTGGCCCTGCTTCTTCAGGATAAACTGCTGAAAATGGGTCATTTAACCCAGGTTATTGACGGGGATATTCTCCGTCACGGATTAAATAAGGACCTGGGGTTTTCATTGAATGCCCGGGAAGAAAACATCAGGAGGGTCTCAGAGGTTGCCAAACTTTTTGTTAACTCAGGAATAATTACCATCTGCTGCTTTATCAGTCCTACCCGCGAGATACGCAAGCTGGCCGGGGAGATCATCGGTAAAGATGACTTTATAGAGGTATTCGTGAATGCCTCTCTTGAAACCTGTGAAAAGCGCGATGTGAAAGGCTTATATAAAAAAGCCAGGTCGGGAATGCTCCCAGATTTTACCGGTATCGATTCTCCTTATGAATTCCCTGAAAACCCCGACCTGGAAGTGAAAACCGACCAGGAAGACCTGGAATCATGTACCAACCTGATGATCAATTATTTAATACCATTGATTACCAACCAATAACCTTTTACCATGGAACTAACCCAACAGGATGAAGAATATACCTTTCTAGCAGAAGACGGAAGCATCCATGCTGTACCCAGAAGAGGCTCCCTGGGCTTGCTTGCCTACGGATATGAAGGGTTGAAAATCTGGAGAGAAGTCAGGATCAGGGCACAGCAGAAAGAACAACCGACCTCCCCTGATGATAAGGTATAGCTATATGGTAAGGGCCCGTAAGGGCGTATGGCAATACGCCCCAACAATATGATATCTATGAAAAATAAAGTACTACTCCTCGGCTGGGATGCCGCCGACTGGGATGTGATCAGCCCACTGCTGGACGCCGGAGAAATGCCAGCCCTCGAGCGCTTGCTGAACAGCGGCGTAATGGGCAACATATCAACCCTCTACCCACCATTGTCACCCATATTGTGGACCTCCATTGCTACCGGAAAGAACGGGGATAATCACGGGGTACTGTCATTTACAGAGCCGGATCCCAAAGATGGCGGAATAAGGCCGGTAACTGTTGCCTCAAGAAAAGCCCATGCCATTTGGAACATCCTGAACGCCAATGGATTGAGATCGAATGTGGTTGGTTGGTGGCCCAGCCACCCGGCTGAACCGGTTAACGGGGTGATCATCAGCAACTTCTTCCAGCAGTCGAGGCAAAAGTTGAGGGAAGACTGGGGGCTGTATGAAGGGACCATTCATCCGGCCGAAATGAATGAAGTGCTTTCCAAATGCAGGATCCATTGGAATGAACTCACTGAAAACCATATCCTTCCTTTTATCCCGAAAGCGGAAGAACTCCCGAAAGAATCCTATCACTTTATTGAAGGAGTAGCCAAAGTGCTGGCTGAAACGGCAACGATCCAGAGCGTTTCTACTTACCTGATGAAAAATACGGAATGGGATTTCATGGCCATATATTACGACGGTATCGATCACATCTCCCATGGATACATGAAATTCCACCCCCCCCAATTACCAGGGATACCGGATCGGGAATTCGGTATCCTGAACGGTGTGGTCAGGGCTATGTACAAATTCCATGACATGATGCTCGACCGCATGATGCAACTGGCCGGCGAAGACACCACCATCATCATTTTATCGGACCATGGCTTTCAGTCGGGCAATAACCGGGTGATCGAACTTCCGAGGTTTAATACAGCACCTGCCATCGAGCACCGGCAATATGGAATTTTATGTGTTGGCGGAAAAAACATCAAAAAAGATGAAAGGGTCTATGGTGCAACCCTCCTGGACATCGTTCCTACCATCCTCACCCTCTTTGATCTGCCTGTTGGCAGGGACATGGAAGGAAAAGTGCTGCTGAATATCTTTGAGAAACCTCCCAAGGTAAGCTATATTAACAGTTGGGATAAGGTGGAAGGGGATTTCGGAACCCATCCCGATCTGTCGGATACGGATATCTTTGCCTCCGCGGAAGCATTGAAGCAACTGGTTGAGCTGGGATACATCTCCGATCCCGGGGAAGACAAGACTAAAGCATTCACAGCCTGTAAAAATGAAACAGATTATAACCTGGGACTGATCTATTCCTTTAAAAAACAATATGAAAAAGCCTATCCCCTGTTTGAGTCGCTGATCGCCTTTGACAAGGAGGACATCAGGTTTAACATGAGCCTGCTGGAGGCCTGCCTGGCGCTGGACCATTTTGACAGGGCCCGTGCCGTGATCGATCACCTGAAGAACATGGGAAATCAATACATGCCCAGCCTCGATTACCTGGAAGGCATATATTACAGTAAGAAGGGCGAGGTGGACAAAGCCCTGGGAATCTTTAAAAAAGTGACTGACAATAACCTGGTTTCCATCGGAATACTCCTGGAAATTGCCAGACTGTATCTGAAAGTCGGCCTTTATGAGGAATCCGGGGATTTATTTCAGAAGATCATCGAAACCGATGAATCCCAGTCACTGGCTTATCTCGGACTGGGTACCGCTCTTCTCCGGCTTGGACAATATGAAGAAGCTGCCAATCAACTACTTACATCTATCAGCCTGATCTATAATTTTTCACCGGCACACTTCTTCCTGGGAGAATGTCTGTATCGCATGGGAAAATATACTGAAGCAGTTCATGCCTTTGAAATTTGTCTTTCGCTCCATCCCAACCAGCGAAAAGCCCTGCAATGGCTGGTTCGCATATTCAGTACCCTGATCCATGATCCTGAAAAACTAAGCCACTACCAGTCGAGGCTTGCTGCCCTTCAAAAGGGAGAGATCATTGTTGTTACCGGCTTGCCCCGGTCAGGAACCTCCGTGATGATGCAGATACTGCAAGCCGGAGGAATTGAGGTCTTTACCGATAATAAGCGCCTCCCCGACATCAACAATCCCAAAGGATACATTGAATATGAGGCTGTTAAAAGCCTATCGAAAGACAATTCCTGGATGAAGGAAGTGAACGGGAAAGCCATAAAGATCATCATTCAACTGCTGCAGCAAATTCCCGTCGATTATTCATACAAGGTCATTTTTATGGAGAGAGATATCCGGGAAGTATTGTTCTCTCAACAGAAAATGCTGGGTAAATCTCAACCGGTATATAATGTAAATATGGCTAAAGTATTCGAAAAAGATGTGGAAGCCACCAAGGCCTGGATCGGCCACAACCCTAATATTGAAGTATTATATGTAAACTACCGCAACCTGATTGAATCTCCTGACAGGGAACTTATTCGTATTGAGGACTTTATCGACCAGGCAATGGACATGGAGAAGATGAAGAAGGCCATTGATGTGAGTCTGTATCGAAATAAATCCGAAAATATTAGCTGACATTTTTTTGAATTCTTTTAATATTTTGTAATTTCGCAGGAAGAAAACCAAATTAATAACAAATACTTAACAACATGAAGAATTTTAACTCCTGGAAACTGGAAGATAAGTTGAAAACCTATTCAACGCTGGCAATCGGAGTCCTGAGTGCAGGTTCGCTCAATGCCCAGATTGTTTACCACAATGTTAATCCTGACAGAGTGCTGCATGCTTCGGAAACAGATACAATGAACGTCGACATGAACAGTGACGGAACTGCCGACTTTATTTTCAGCCTTCGTGTGTACGGTACCGGTAATGCCAATATCCAGTGCAACCTGGAAAGCGCAGCCACCACCAGCCTGGTCCTGATGACCCAGCAACCCAATTATACCCAATTTGGTTATGCCGTTGCCCTGGCATTAAATGCTCCTATCGCACCCACCGATGCCAACTTCCATTCAGGCGTTTACCAGGCAATCCTGGCTTCCATCTATGGCGCAATTACTTATGGTCACTTTGGTGACAACGGCGAACATTTTTTGGGTGTTAAATTCACTGTAGGTGCCAACGACTATCTGGGTTGGATCAGGGTAACCGGTGTTCCTTCAAATGGTTCCACCGTTACCGTAATGGATTGGGCCTACAACAGTACAGCCAATACTCAGATTCTGGCCGGAGATGGTATGCTTGTAGGTATGCCCAATTTACAACCCGAAGATCTGTCAATCATTTCGTTGGACAAGAACATCCGCGTTAACTTCAAATCAAAAACCGAAGGCGTTGTTACCGTTCTTAACCTGATCGGTCAGCAGATCATTTCCACCCCTTTCAACGGGAACAAGGTGGTAATGAACCTCGAAGACCAGGTCCCCGGGATCTATATCGTTAATATTCAGACCCCTAACGGAAAAATTACCAGGAAAGTCAGCCTGAATTAAGAATTATTCACCGACTTTTCTTCTGAAAAAGCTACTTAACCGGTAGCTTTTTCTATTTTATACATCAATGATACATGAATAGATAATTTTAACTATCATAAGTTTCTTATCATTTTTACCGATGATATTCCTAAGTTTAGTAAGTTTGTAGGATAAAAAATTTCTTAACCAAACAATTATATTTATGAGAAAGCTTACTCTTTTAAGCAGTCTGACTCTGGCTATTATGTTTATGGCCTCTGTTGTATTGGGCCAGAATCAGGCCCGCAACAATCATTCCTGGGGGAATGCAGCGATGGAAACTGCCCATTCTGATGCTTTATCTGCCGGGTTAGCGCCGGCCGGGAGCCCTGTTGTTTACACACCGTTAAAACCGGGCGCCAAACTTCCTACCGATGTGGCTTATGCTTACAACGCCTATGCCGGAACAGGCACAACGGCTGTCGGACCTTTCCATTTCGTGTTGAATAACATTTCAGTTCCCACTTCCATCGCGACATGGACGGGAACAGATTTCATCGATGGCGGAACCTGGAAAGACGGTGTCTGGTATGGTACCGTTTACAATTCTACAGGAGGTTCTACTTTTATCAGTATTAATACCACCACTGGTGCCAGAACGGTAATCGGCAATATGGCCGGAATCATTTTTACCGATATTGCCTATGACTGGACCTCTGAAGTCATGTATGGAACCGGTATTGTTTCTTCACAGACAAAACTCTATACGATAAACATTGCCACAGGTACACCGACTTTGGTTGGTACCATCGGTACGTTTACCGGGATATGTCTTGCCTGCGATGAAAATGGTGTTTTATATACTGTTAATGTCGGTGGTAACACTCTTTACTCTATTAACAAGTTGACAGGCGCCGGAACGCTCATTGGTCCTATTGGTTTCAATGCAGCCTATGCCCAAACCATGGAGTTTGATAATTCGGATAATACCCTCTACTTTGCTGCCTATGATACAACAGCAGGAGGTCAGTTCAGAACTGTTGACAGGACTACAGGTGCTACTACCCTGCTGGGTTCCTGGCCAGGCGGAATGGAAGTTACCGGTTTAGCCATCCAGAACGGACCTTTAACCGTACTGGATCATGATGTAAAAATTCAGGCCCTCGTTTCCCCGGTTACCGGACCCTTCCTTACAGCAACCACACCAGTTACCGTGACAATTAAAAATGTCGGTGCCAATCCTGAGTCCAACTTCCCTATCTCTTATGTGCTCAACGGAGGAGCTCCTGTAACGGAAAATTTTACAGCAACTTTAGCTTCCAATGCTGCAGCCAACTTTACTTTTACCCAAACGGTTGATATGTCAACCCCCGGTACCACTTATGATCTGACAGTCTATACCGGACTCACCGGCGACCAGAATACTGCCAATGATACCATCATCATGGCCATTCAGAATACGTTCGGTATTTATTGCCCGGCCAGTACCGATACCTGCGATGAATACATCAGCAACGTTACCCTGCTGACCCTGAATAATACCAGTACCTGTACAGCAGGCGGATATGCTGACTATTCCGCCACAACCGTAGCCATGACCGTTGGCCAGACTGCCACCATCACCGTTACCAATGGCAATCCCTATTCAGGTGACTACCTGGCTATATGGATCGACTGGAATGGTGACTTTAATTTCCTGGATGATGAACCGGTTATCGTAACCGGCGGACCAACTACTTTCACAGCTACTGTTGCCGTACCCGGTTATGCTTTCATCGGTGATGTCAGGATGAGGTTAAGGCTGGATTATTCTGCCGTTCTCAGTCCCTGCGGAAATACCCAATATGGTGAAGTAGAAGACTATACCATATCGATCAGCGGAACCCAGGTAATGGATGATATCGGGGTGGTTGCCCTGGTTAGTCCGGTTTCCGGAGTAGCGCTGCCAGCCAATGCTCCCGTAAAGGTGAAAGTGAAAAACTATGGGGTCAATCCTCAATCCAATATCTCTGTAACCTATATCTTCAATAACGGAACCCCTGTTACCGAGACCATTGCCGGTCCGTTAACATCCGGTGTTTCTGTTGTTCACACCTTTGCCGGTACAGTAAATGTTTCCGCTCTGGGACCTTATACTTTCTCCGTTTATACCACCCTGGCAGCCGATCAGAATAATGCCAACGATACTTTAAATACAGTGGTAGAATGCTTTCCTTCAGGTGCCGTCATTTATGACAATGGTACGATGGTTAACAGCCCGGGTACAGGTGCAGGCGGAGCAGATGAAAGCATACTGCAGGGCAGCCTCGGAATGACTTCCTATGGTGCCGGTCATGCACTCTCAAGCGGTTACAGGGTAGCCGACGATTTCACCATTCCCGGCTGGACAACCTGGAACATTACCGGTGTATCTTTCTATGCCTACCAGACTGGTTCCGGCACTACTACTTCCATTAACCATGTGAACTTCAGGATATGGAATGGTTTGCCAGGTACAGGCACACTGGTTTATGGCGACAATACAACCAACAAGCTGACCAGCTCTGTTTTCTCGAGTATTTACAGGATACAGGAAGGAGCCACCGGCAACACCGATCGCCCTGTCATGAAAGATGACTGCAACTTCTCAACCCTGACCCTTGGTCCCGGTACTTACTGGATCGACTGGCAGACAGGCGGAACAGGCGCTTCCGGCCCCTGGGTTCCGCCCATCACCATCAATGGCCAAACCACTACAGGAAATGCAAAACAATATAATGGTACAGCCTGGGCTGCCCTCACCGATGGCGGATCACTGACAAATCAGGGATTACCCTTCAAATTCTACGGTTCTATCATCGTTGGAGTTGATAATCATAAGACTGACAGCCATATCAATATATTCCCGAATCCGGCAACAGACGTGATCAACGTTTCTTCAAGTTATTACGAGATCAAAAAAGTTACCGTATATACTTATGTAGGTCAAAAAGTATACGAAAACCAGGTTGGTGATAAGACAACTGAGATCAACACCTCAGGCTTCCGGACCGGACTGTATTTCGTTGTCGTTGAAACCGAAAACGGCACAAGCACTCAAAAAGTTACTGTTGAGTAATCAACCGTCTTACTTCTTAAAAAGGGCATCTTCCGCGGAAGATGCCCTTTTTCTTTTTCCTCCGGCCCCGGCGGCTCCTTAAATTCTTTACTTTTGCACCCTCTTTTCAGCAGCTATGGTCGGAGTTAATAATGTTACGGTACAGTTCTCAGGCGTTCCCCTTTTTGATAATGTCAGTTTCATTATCAACCCCAGGGACCGTATCGGACTGGTGGGTAAGAACGGGGCAGGAAAGACGACCCTGCTCAGGGTACTCTTTGGCCTCTTTGAACCTGAAACAGGGAATGTGAGTCGACCCAACGGACTTACCACCGGTTTTTTAGAGCAGGAAATGAAACTAACCGGCTCCGGGACAGTGCTGGAACAGGCATTGACCGCCTTCAAAGAAGCCCAGGAACTGGAGAAGAAGATCCATTCGCTTACTGAATCCATTTCGGAACGGACGGATTTTCATTCAACAGAATATATGAAACTGATCTCGGGCCTGAATGAAGCCAATGAGCGTTTCCTGATCATTGGCGGACATACCCGGCAGGCCGATACTGAAAAGGTTCTCACCGGCCTTGGTTTTGAACCGGAGGAACTGAACAGACCCCTGAGAGAGTTTAGCGGGGGGTGGCAGATGCGGGTGGAACTGGCCAAGATCCTGCTTCAGAAACCGGATCTGCTGCTACTGGACGAACCCACCAACCACCTCGACATCGAGTCAATACAGTGGATGGAAGAATTCCTGGAAGAATACCCGGGAGCCGTCATCCTGGTTTCCCATGACAGGGCATTCCTCGACAATGTTACCAAACGGACTATCGAAATCAGCCTGGGTAAGATCTTTGACTATAAACTCCCGTATTCGGATTATGCCATAAAACGGGAAGAAGAACTGGAACAACAGCAAGCGGCCTTTAACAACCAGCAGCGCCAGATCGCCCAGATCGAAAGGTTTATCGAGCGGTTCCGGTATAAGAGCACCAAAGCCAGGCAGGTTCAATCGCGGATGAAACTGCTTGACAAAATGGATAAAGTGGAGATAGAAGACCTCGACCGCACTGCCATCCATTTTCATTTTCCCCCGGCACCGCCTTCAGGGAAAATAGTGGCGGAAGCCTTACACCTGGCTAAACACTATGGCCCAAAACTGGTTTTCAAAGGGGTTGATTTCCACATCACCCAGGGCGAATTTATCGCCTTTGTCGGGAAAAACGGTATGGGAAAAACCACCTTATCAAGGATCATTGTCGGAGAACTTGAATACGAAGGAAATATAAAACTGGGGCACAATGTGACCATCGGCTATTTCGCCCAGAACCAGGCCGAACTGCTGGACGGGGAAAAGACCGTGTTCCAGACGATTGACGATGTAGCTGTCGGAGATATCAGGCCTAAGATCAGGAACATACTCGGCAGCTTCCTGTTTGGCGGTGATACCATAGACAAGAAGGTAAAAGTGCTCTCAGGAGGAGAAAAATCAAGGCTGGCGCTGGCCAGGCTTCTGCTCACCCCGGCCAACCTGCTGGTGCTCGACGAACCGACCAACCACCTTGACATGCCTTCAAAAGACATCCTGAAGAATGCCCTGCTACAGTTCAAAGGAACCGTCATCATTGTTTCTCACGACAGGGATTTTCTTCAAAGCCTTACAAATAAAGTATTTGAGTTCAGGAACCATACGGTTAAGCAGTATTTTGGGGATATCTATGACTTCCTTGAATCCCGTAAACTTCATTCCCTGGCCCAGCTGGAGAAAAAAAACAAGAAATTAACCGCTTCCGAACCCGACGACAGCCTGTCGGCCAATAAAGCGTTGTACCTGAAGAAGAAACAGCAGAATAAAGAACTGAAGAAGCTGTCGAACCAGATTGTGAAAGCGGAAGAGGAGATCTCTAAACTGGAGGGGGAGATCAACAAACTGGATGACATCCTGGCTAACCCCGAAAAATACAAGGACGCGGTGGCCGATCCGGCCCTGTTCCAACTATACCAGTCCCTTCAGAACAAACTGCAAAAACAGATGGAAGAATGGGAATTTCTGCATCTGCAGTACGAAGAGGCTGAGAATAGTGAGGAAGATACTGTTGATCAATAAGTTCGCTGCATAAGTCCATCGCAATATTCCTTCAGTAAGTCTTTTTTCTGGTCCGGTAGCGACACTTTCTTCATAAACGTAAGCGCCCTGGAATAATACCGGTCAATCTCCTTCAATGCCAGCTCTTTAATCTGCAGATCATCGAAGATCCCTTTGATCAACCTGATCTTCTTTTCTTCCTCCATCCGGTTGTCGTTGTAACAGGAGACCAGAAGTGGTTTCTGCCTGTCCGGCGCTACTTCCAGGGCTTTAATGTATAAGAAGGTTTTCTTGTTGGCGGCAATATCCCCGCCTGTTTTCTTGCCAAAGGTTTTCTCATCCCCGAAAGTATCCAGCAGGTCATCCTGGATTTGAAAAGCCATACCCAGGTTTTCACCAAAAGAATATAGGTAATCGGCATCTATCTTGCCGGCACCACCGGTAAGACTGCCCACTTTTAAGGCACATCCCAGCAATACCGCTGTTTTCAGCCTGATCATGTCCAAGTATTCCCCAATGGTCACATCCTTCATCGTCTCAAAGTTCATATCCAGTTGCTGACCTTCGCAAACCTCGCGGGCTGTTGTAGTAAAAACATTCAGGACATCCGGTAAAAGCCGGGAATCAACTTTTGCAACGTACTCATAACCAAGGGCAAACATGGTATCCCCTGATAAGATGGCCGTATTCACATCCCATTTCTTATACACGGTTTTCTTACCTCTCCGTATCGGGGCGTTGTCCATGATATCATCATGCACAAGGGTGAAATTGTGGAATATCTCGATGCCAACCGCCGGGTATAAGGCTTTGTTAATATCCTCGCCAAACATATCACAGGCCATCAGTGTCAGTACAGGCCTGATACGTTTACCACCCATGAAAAGGCTGTACACGATAGGATCATATAATTCGGGAGGAAAACCCGGTAGTTGCAGACCCTGAAAAACCTGTCGAATCCTTTCCTGTAGAAATGGTAATGTATGCATGCTGCTGAGTGCGAATTACTGTCCGTTCGGGGTTGATTGATTAATAATAAAACCAGGGTGCCGGGTTATTCGCAAAATGCCTTCTTCAAGCGTAACCGGTTCATGGCTGAAAAGCAATTTCTTCAATCTGGTCGTATCGGGAAATCGCCTGAACATGTCTCCTTCCTTAAGAGGCGGAAGAAATACCAGTTCAGACCTGGACCCGGTGACCGCGATCACCTTCTCGGCCAGTTCAAGCATACTCACCTCAACATCACCTCCAATGTTTACAACATCATTGATAATCAGATCTTTGTAAAAAGCATTGGTGGTAGCTTCTATGTTGTCATCGATATAGAAAAAAGTCCTTGTCTGGGACCCATCACCATAAATAGTCAGGGGCAGGTTGTTTAGTGCAAGTTGCAGAAACCTTGTCATTACAAAGCTCTTGTCCTGCCTGGGTCCGTATGTATTAAAAAACCGGAAGATAGTGTATTCCAGGTCATATTCCTTATGATAGGACCGCAGAAAGGCCTCACCCGCATTTTTAACAACAGCATAAGGAATTTTCGAATTCAGGGGTGTCGTATATTCATTCTGTGGCAGGTTCACCGGTTCACCATATACCTCGGAGGAGGACGCAAAATAAACCCGCCTGACCCCGGAGTTCTTGCTAAGGGTTAGAATGTTCTCTATCCCATGAAGGTCCTGCAACACCCTGATAGGTTGTGCCTGCGTTCGCTGGACCCCTACCATGGCTGCATAATGGAATACATAATCAAAAGAAAAAGAATGCATTACCTCTGCAATGTCGGAATACTGGTTGACATCGCATTTAATGAACTTCCAGTTGGTTTTGGGCAGATTTGGTAATTTTTCGAGGGAACCGGTCGTCAGATTATCAACGATAACCACAAAATTCTCATTATCCCCTATCAGTTTCTCAGCCAGTGCACTGCCGATAAAGCCGGCACCACCGGTTATCAGTATCTTTCTCTTAAACCCGTTGTATTTTTTAAACTTCATCAGCCTTTAATCCAGCATTTTAATTAAATATTCTCCGTAACCGCTCTTTCTCAGCGGTTCTGCAATTTCTCTAAGGGTATCAGCAGAAATATATCCCATTCGATAGGCTACCTCTTCGATACATCCAATTTTTAATCCCTGTCTGTCTTCAATTACTTCAACAAACTGGGAAGCCTGAAGGAGTGAAGTAAAGGTCCCGGTATCGAGCCAGGCTGTTCCCCTGCTTAATATCCCCACTTTAAGCTTACCTTCTTCCAGGTAAACCCGGTTCACATCAGTTATCTCGTATTCACCCCTTTTACTGGGCTTTATGCTCTTTGCCACCGAAACCACCGAATTATCATAAAAATATAAACCGGGGACCGCATAACTGGACTTTGGTTGTGCCGGCTTTTCCTCGATACTGATGGCCTTCATGTCTGTGTCAAACGCCACCACGCCATAGCGTTGGGGATCATTCACATGGTAAGCAAAAACGACACCGCCCACGGGGTCATTGTTCGATTGAAGCAGGTCTTGCAACCCGCTGCCGTAAAAAATATTATCTCCCAATATCAATGCAACCTTGTCGTTGCCGATAAATGACTCCCCGATCACAAAAGCCTGGGCCAGTCCGTTAGGGATCTTTTGTTCGGCATAATGAAAGGAACACCCGATCTGGCTGCCGTCACCCAGTAACCGTTCAAAATTCGGCAGATCGAAGGGTGTACTGATGATCAGAATGTCACGGATGCCGGCCATCATCAGTACCGACAAGGGGTAATAGATCATGGGCTTGTCATAGATGGGCATCAGTTGTTTGCTGACTGCCAGTGTGAGGGGATGAAGACGGGTACCTGCCCCCCCAGCTAAAATGATTCCTTTCATTATACTGTCTTATTTATTATCATTTTCCAGGTTCTATTTCTTTCCGGGCTTCACTTTCAGTAATCGGTAATGCCCCGATCTCTCCTTCTTCTTCTTCCAGAATTTCCAGCAAAGGTTCTTTGAAATTCCGGGTGGTAATGATTTTATCTAAAGATAATAATAAAGATGGTAAAAGGAACAAGTTGGAAAGAACAGCCATCAACAGGGTGAATGAGATCAGGAACCCCATGGCCTGGGTCCCCCCGAATGAACTGAGGATAAACATGGCAAAACCCAGGAATAACACGGTTGATGAGTATATCATGCTGTACCCTGTTTCACGGAGAGCTGCCACCACTGACTCCTTTATGTTCCAGTTAGTGAGCTGAAGCTGAAGCCGGTATCGCGAAAGGTACTGAATGGCATTATCCACTGAAATCCCGAGGGCTATGCTGAAGATTAGAATGGTGGAGGGTTTGATTGTAATCGCCAGGTAGCCCATCAGTGCAGCTGTCAGCAACTGTGGTAAAAGGTTGGGAATCAATGAAATAACAACCATTTTAGCCGAATTCAGCAACAGTGAAAGTAATAAGGCAATGGTAATTATCGCCAGGATCAGCGAAGTTATCAAGTTGTTTACCAGATAGTTGGTTCCCTTTAAAAACACCACGCTTGTGCCTGTCATTACTACCCGGTACTTATTCGGAGGAAAAATTGAATCAATCTTTGGTTTGAGATCATTACTGATCCGCTGGATATCATTGGTCCCGATATTCGCCATCTGGACACTGATACGTGTAGTTTGTAAATTACTGTCTACGAATGAGTTAAGTATAGTTTTTTTGTTAGACTTTCTGATAGGGACATAACTCAGGATGAAGTTTTTTTCCTGGCTGTTTGGTAACAGGTACAAGCTGTCATTCCCGTTATAATAAGCTTGTTTGGCAAATTTTACTACTTCGGCAATAGACAATGGCTTCGAAAATTCAGGATAAGTAGCAAGGGTATCCTGAAGCTTTTGTATTTTTTCAATGGTGCTCAATTGGAGTACCCCTTTTTTCTTTTTGGTATCTATGGTAATTTCAAATGGTAATATCCCATTGAATTGCTTTTCGAAGAACATCAGGTCGACATACAGCGGATCTCTTTTAGGAACATCATCAACGACATTCCCGGAGGTTTTAAGCCTGGTCACCCCTACTATACCCAGTATAGCGACTACCACTGAAACGATATAGATCATTTTCCGGCGGTTTTGGACCAGGTAGACCACTTTTTCCAGGATTGCCAGCATAGACTTGTTTTCGAGATGTTTGGTATGCCTGGTTTGGGGAGGGGCCAGGTAACTGAAAAAGATGGGTATCAGGAAAAGTGTCAGGATAAACACCACCATGATATTGAGGGAAGAAACAATACCAAATTCGACAAGAAGCTTGTTCCTGGTTTCGATAAAAGAAGCAAAACCGGTGGCTGTAGCCAGGTTGGTCATCAGGGTAGCATACCCGACCCGCTGGACAATGCGTGAAAGGGCCTTAACCTTGTTCCCGTGTGAACGGTACTCGTAATGGTATTTATTTAGCAGGAAAATACAGTTTTCCACTACGATGATGATCATCAGGGGTGGAATAATGCCGGTGAGCAAGGTGATCTTATACCCGAAAAGCGCCAGCGTTCCCATGGCCCAGATCAAAGCGATCACCACGATCAGCATGGGGAACAATACCGCTTTGAACGACCGGAAGAAAAAGAACAGCACCAGGGAAGCAACGAACAGAGCCAGTAGGATAAATACTTTTAATTCGTGCTGAACCTTCTTCGATAGCTGTGTCCGGATAAAAGGCAATCCCGAATAATGGACCTCCACCTGGTTTTTCTTGCCAAAGGCCTCCGCCTTTTCCCTGATCTCCTTTACAAGGGCGATTCTCCCCTTCGAATTCAGCTTTGCCTTGTTCAGGGTAACAGCCATCAGGGTAGCATTGGTCTCCTTATTGTATATGAGTCCCTTGTAAAAAGGCAGGCTGTAGATCTTTCGCTTCAGGCTGTCCAGTTCTGTCTGGCTGGCAGGCTTCTTTCCCACAACAGGCTTAAAATCAAATTTGTGTGTACTGTCATTCCTTACTAACTGGTATAAGCGGGTTAACGAAACCACCTCTTCTATGCCGTCGACCTGCTTGAGATCGACCGAAAGATCATACCAATCATTAAAAAATCCCAGCTCAAACAAACGGGGATCTTTAACCCCTATAAAAAGTACGCTTCCGTCCTCCCCGAACTTCTTCTTGAACTGCTCATATTTGATACTGGTAGAATCGGTATCGGGAAGTATCTTCCCCATTTCATAGGACAATTCAACTTTACTGGCCATATAAGCCATAAAGACGGTGACAAGCCCGATAAAAACAAGTATTCCTAACCTGTTACGTAAAATAAACCTGACAAGAATGGTCCACATGACAATTGCTTTTCAGCTACAAAGCTGGTAGGTAATGGGTTAGTTCTTTGATGCGCTGCCGAACTCCTTTTGTCCGAAAGCAGCAGGTTTTTCTTTATCATTATATTTCGAAGGACACTTCAGCAACAGGCTGCTTGCCTTGAAATGGTCCCCTTCCATTTTACCAACAACAACCACTTGCTCCGACTTCTCAAAGTCCTGCGGTTTGTTGTTAAGATAGATCACTTTTCTATTAACTCCCTTATTATCAGTCATGTAAAAACTAAACTCATTGATATTCACCTTAGTGTCATAAACAATGGGTTGGGTTGTATCGAGCTTCCCGATAATGTGGTACTCCCTTCCGGGGTTTTTCATGGCTTCTGAAAAATCAACATAAGTACTGCTGTTCGAAAACACACTGACGATCACTCCAAGAGCAATAGCTACAACAATAATGATCAGAATATGAGTACGCTTCATCGGCTGCTCTTTTTTTGGTCCGTCTCCTTTTCAAAACGCCTTATTTTACGGTCGAGCATCACCAGGTAGGTGATCAATCCGGTAAAAATGACGAGCAATACCGCAATAACAACAAATAACTTTCCGGGATCTTCCATTATACAATATTAATTAATCCTCAAATGCCTGATCGCTCAGTTTTCTGATACGTATCCTGAGCTGGAGTATCCAACCCCCTAATATAATCCAGCCGATGATGGCCGGGTAAAAAACCAGTCTCATGGTATTATCCAGTTCTTTCACTGTCATCGTTTCGTCTTTCCCTTTCCCTGGATGCAGCGAACCTTCAGCCATCTTTGGCAGGATGAACAGGAAAATGACCAGGATAACAAAGGCAAAAATGTTATATACTGCCGAAACCTTGGCCCGTTTGTGTTCTTCATCCAGTGAATTACGTAACACCCTGTAAGCCAGGTACACCAGGATAGAAACTGCTGCTCCGTTCAACTGGGGGTCATTCACCCAGGGTTTTCCCCAGGTGAAATTAGCCCAGATCATCCCGGTAACTATCCCCAATAATCCAAACAACAAGCCTACATGAGAGGCTTCATCGGCTACCCTGTCGTTATCTTCTTTAAAACCAGACAAATAGCGGATGCTATATACCATGGAAACCCCAAAATAAAAGATCATACTAAACCACATGCATACGTGGAAAAACAGGTTTCTGATGCTTTGGTGAATGATAGGAAGGTCGGGAACCTGAATAAGGAATCCTGCTATAATGGTGTAAATGAGCAAGATAACCCCCAACCCCTTCCACCAGTGTCTTTTAAATGAGTCCAAATTGTGTGATATTCAACTTTTTGTAAAAGGAGTGCAAAGATACAAAATGTTTTCAGGATACAGCTTACTCTTTAGCTCACTCTCTCCATAAATACGGAAAGAGTAAATACGAAAGTACGATGATAATCAGGTTGATGCCCGTCATCGCAACGATCAACCCTCCAGTTCCCTGCCAGGATGCCTGCTGTATGGCTGTTTTTGAGATTTTAATCAATAGCAGCAACAAGGGAAGAATGATCGGAAAGCCCAGTATAGCCATCAGTGCGAAATTATTGCTTGTCCGGGAAGCGATAGCAGAGATCATGGTGAACAAAGAGGCCAGTCCGATGCTGCCAATGAAAAAGCACAAGAAAAACAATACCTGGTTTTGTACGAAATTCCCCAGGAAAAGGGTGAAAATAATATAGAAAAGAATTGACAAAACACACATTAACAGTATGTTATATACAATTTTTGCCAGGATAATATCCTGTGGTCTGGCAACGGAGTAATAATAAACCTGACGCCCGGGGTTTTCCTGAACAAAGCTTTTTGAGATGGCATTAACAGCGGCAAACAACAGTACTACCCAAAAAAGGGCATTCCAGGTGTTGGGTTCCAGCAAGCCTTCAAAAGCCAGTGAACAAAGAAAGATAGTGGATATAATATACAGAAGTATGCCGTTGATGGCATACTTCTGTTTCCATTCGAGGAGAATATCTTTCAGTATAAGATGACGGATGGCCTTCAACTTAGAACTTGAATCCCAGTGTCATAATGAAATTCTGAGTAACGGTTTTATTATTGGCGTATGCAGAAGGCACAAAATCAGCATAATACAGGTAATAATCCTGTTTCGACTGTGTATAGATGTAAGCAAAGTCGAGAAAATATGATGCCTGTTTGATCCCGAAACCGGCAGTATAAGAGGTTCTCTTGGCGTCATTCAACCCTGATTTGAAAGGACTGTCGTATAAGGCATAACCAGCCCTGATATTGAATTCGTTAACTCTCCACTCGGTACCTACCCTCAGGTTGCCGGCAGTGGTGTACTTGTCAAGAATAGCCTGGTTCTGATCAAAAAATTCATCGCCGTTGCTTGACCTTAAACGGGCCTCAGAGTAATCAACAAACTCATAATCAGCACTTACCAATCCGAATTTTCCGATAATAAAGGCCAGGCTGCCGATCGCCCTCATAGGGGTATTCAGTTTATAGTCATAACTGCCGTCGGGTGATTTTTCGGTATAGGTATCTGCATTGTCGAAGGTGCTTTTTACCGTGGTGTTGTAATTGTCATGCATGTTGTAGAAATAAGTGGGTGTATGCACGGCAGCCCCTATCCTGATCCAGTCAATGGGTTTGAAGATCATTCCGAATTTGAAATTGAATCCTGACCCGGTAGTTTCAAGATTCTGATGATAGGTAAACTCCCTGAAATTGTCGAAACCAATATCGGAGGCAAGGGCCAGTTCACTATATGTACTTTCTTCGTTATATTTCAGGAAAGGAAAACCGAGCGTAGCGCCGAAATAGAGCTTATCATCGTAATTGGCACCCATGGAAACCACCCATTCATTCATTGAACCGGAGGTATTCACCGATTTCCTCTGCATTAAACCGCCACCGGGAACCATGGCTTTGTATTTGGTTGGCTGACCGGCAATGGTATCCAGTACCCAGGTCTTGAATCCCAGATCGACATCGTAGGCATTCAGGTTATCAATATTATTGCCGTCTGCATAGGTAACCCAGGTGTCAAGCAACGAACTGCTGAAGTTCTGTCCTTCAAGGGTGATACGGTTGTTAAAATTATTGTTGCGGTTAATTCCGAAACCGAATTGTATGTTCTTCCATCCGGTACTGTTAAGCTGTGTACCTGTCGGAAAAGAAAGCACCAGGCCAACATTGCCCAGGTTAAAATTATATCTTGAATCATCATAGGTCTTTCCCATGTAAGAAGAGGAAGTTTTTCCGACAAACATGGAGGGGGAAAAGGTAAATTCGGAGGTTTTATAGAGTCCGATCCCGGCAGGATTTGTGCTCAGGGTTGAGAAATCGGCTCCCAGTGCGCCAAAGGCACCTCCAACACCCATGCTTCTGGCGGTACTGCCGAAATTCAGGAAGGAATAACGGAGGGCATCATCTTCGTTCTGAGAAAAGAGGGAGAAGGACGCCAGGATTAACGCGGAAAATATAATTACTAGCTTTTTCATGATCGTTAGTGTTAACTGTAGTTAGTGAGTGAATGATTAGCGTCTGCCTCTGCCTGAACCCGAAGAAGAACCTGAGGAAGAGCCTGATGACCTTGATCCGGAGGAAGTCCCTGAAGATGAATTTCCGCTGCTGGAGGGAGTATAGGTGCTCCTGCTGCTGGGTTCTGACCGTGGAGCCGGAGCGCTTTGGTAATCACGTGATTCCTGTCTGCGTTCAGGGGTAACTTCCCTGCTTTGTCTTTTTTCAGGGGCTGAATAGTTTCTGTTTTGCTGATCAGTCCTTACGTTCCCGGGACTTGCCTGTTCCCTGACCGGAGCCTGGGCCGGCATGGTTTCTGTCTTCGGGCTTACATATTCCTGACTCGACTTGGGTTTGGTATAGTTCGGCGAATAATAGGTTTTAGGCTTACTGTACCTTTCCTGGGCAGGGGCCTGGTATTCCTTCCGGGGTGATGACTGATTGCTCAACCTGTTGTTGTCTTTCCTTGGAGACTGGTTTGTATTCTGTTGGGTTGGGGTTTCATTCTTCGGAGCATAATACCTTACGGGTCCCTGGTTATTCTGTGGTACAGCTTTTTCAACCCTTGGCTGAACATTCACGGACCTGTTATTCTTGGGATTACCCTGTGGAACCGTTGTATTCCTCGGGTTCGAAGTGGAAGGGGCAACGTTGGTCTCTGTCTTTACCGGCTCCTGTTTGGTTGGAGTCTGATACCGGGTAGTTGTATTGGATGGTGCTACATTGGTTTCGGTTTTCACCGGTTCCTGCCTGGTATTGACACCTTTTCCGGTTGAAGTGCCCGGTGCACCTGGTTGTGAGGATTCAACACCAGGTTGGTTGGCCCTGGTGGAGGGTGTGTAACGGCTCACTTTGTCGTCTGAAGAAACATTGGTTTGTGCAGGATGGCTGATCACCGAGGGGGACATCCGGGTATCATTTTTACCAGGGCCGGTTTCCGTATTACGGACAGGTTGCATGGCAATGGCCTTTTCATATCTTTCACCCAGTGTGGAATGCAGTCCTTTGCCTCCGGGTCCTGAAGTACTTGTTCTCGGGTTCCTGGGTGTATAGTCCGTGTTGGGATCGTGGCTGTTATAATAATTATCATAGCTGCCTGGCCAGTAACCGCCCCCGTAATAACCGTAGTTATAGCCGTAATAACCGCCATAACCCCAGTAATACGGATAACCAAATCCCCATCCATAGCTCATACCCCAGCCTGGTCCCGACCAGTACCATGGGTCGCAAAAGTTATAGTACATCGACCATGATGGCCATAACCAGTTATAACCCAGGTAGATGCTTAATCCCCAATTCACCGGGTTATAATCATACCAATACATATTGGTATAATAATCATCCCAGTAATTGTTAAAATAGTACGGTTGGTGAAACCTCCTGATGCGGGAGGAATAATAATAATCATAATTATCATCCGGGTTATACCCGTCGTAATAGTTGTTTGTTACATAGGTATTTCCGTCGGGACTGGTGTAAGTCTCACTGTTTGAGTAAGATCCCTGTTGATCCTGGGGAACATACCGGTTACCGGAATAATCCTGATTAGAGGAATTATTCTCCTGGGGTTGTTCGGTTTGATGATTGGTTTCTGCGGGTGTGTAGGTTTGGGTTGTAGTCGGCTGGCTTACCGACGGCCGGGCAGGTGTTGGTGTTTGGGTAACGGTTGTGGGGGTTTGTTGGCGGTCCCTCGGCGAGTAATAAACATCGTCGTATGGCACCGATGCCTGGTAGGAAGCGGAGCAGGCAGTCAAGAAGAGCGCTGCAGTTCCTAGGATTGTTACTAAAGTTTTCATGACTTGGTCCTCCTTATATGATTGGTACGGTGCCTTTTGTTACTTTTGCACCGTATTAACTGAAAAAGCAAATATTATACCACAAACTAATATGGCTAAAAATTTTTCAACCAGGGAAGAAAATTACTCGCAATGGTATAACGACCTGGTTATCAAGGCTGATTTGGCAGAAAATTCTGCCGTCAGGGGATGCATGGTGATAAAACCTTATGGATATGCCATTTGGGAAAAAATGCAGGCCGTCCTCGACTCCATGTTTAAGGAAACCGGCCACGTAAACGCCTACTTCCCAATATTCATACCAAAGTCATTTTTCAGCAAGGAAGCCAGCCATGTAGAAGGTTTTGCCAAGGAATGTGCTGTCGTGACGCATTACCGGCTGAAAAACTCCCCTGATGGAAAGGGAGTGGTCGTTGATGAAGATGCGAAACTTGAAGAGGAGTATATTGTAAGGCCGACCTCTGAGACCATCATCTGGGATACTTACCGTAACTGGATCCAATCCTACCGCGATTTACCCTTACTGATAAACCAGTGGGCCAATGTGGTCAGGTGGGAAATGCGGACCAGGCTCTTTCTGCGTACGACCGAATTCCTCTGGCAGGAAGGGCACACCGCCCATGCCACCATGGAAGAAGCGGTAAAGGAAACCGAGCAGATGCTGGAGATATATGCCGAATTTGCCGAGAAATGGATGGCTGTACCGGTTTTAAAAGGGGTTAAGTCGCCCAACGAAAGGTTTGCCGGAGCAGTGGAAACCTATTGTATCGAAGCCTTGATGCAGGACGGGAAAGCGCTTCAGGCCGGGACTTCCCACTTCCTGGGACAGAATTTCGCCAAGGCCTTTGATGTTAAGTTTTTAAGTAAGGAGAATAAACTCGATTATGTCTGGGCAACTTCCTGGGGTGTTTCAACCCGGCTGATGGGCTGCCTGGTTATGTGCCATTCAGACGATAACGGGCTCGTTCTTCCTCCAAAACTTGCTCCTTTTCAAGTGGTTATTGTTCCGATCTATAAAAAACCGGAAGAATTTGAAGCCATCAAAGAAAAGGTGATCCCTCTGAAAAAAGCACTGGAAATGAAAGGAATACGCGTAAAATTTGATATACGCGACACCTATACCCCGGGGTTTAAATTTGCCGAGCATGAGTTCAGGGGAGTCCCGCTCAGGCTGGCTATCGGACCCAGGGATCTTTTAAATGGTACAGTGGAAGTAGCCAGGAGAGATACAATGGAAAAGGAAACCTACCAGATGACAGATATTGAGAACAAAGTCAGTCACTTACTGGAGAATATCCAGGAAAACCTCTTCAACAAAGCCCTTACTTTCCGCGATAACAATACCCATTATGTGGATTCCTACGAGGAGTTCAAAAAGGTGCTGGACGAAAAAGGCGGCTTTATTTACGCCCATTGGGACGGAACAGCCGAAACCGAACAGAAGATCAAAGATGAAACAAAAGCCACCATACGCCTTATTCCTCTACAAAAAAAATCTGAGCCGGGTAAATGCATGTATTCCGGGAAACCGTCGGAAGGAAGGGTGCTTTTTGCGAGAGCATACTAATTAAAACAGTTTTCCAGTGTACCGGTGTACCAGTATACCGGTGAAATAATGTAGATTGGCTGACAGGTAACTCAGGCCCTGAAAAGGCTGAATTGGATGACCGCGAATGCAACATGTGGCTGGAAATTCCCTGATGATCTATTGCCCTGAAAGGGCAACATTTGAATAACCGCGGGTGAAACCCGTGGCCGGGAAAGCACCTTATACTCCACAGCCCTGAAAGGGCTGAAGATATGCAACCTTGTGATAATCAGTTTATTTCAAGTAAGAGTAATAGCCTGATTTTCCAGCAGTCTGCATTTCATGTGTCAATAATTTTGATTATAATGGTCACATGGAACACCCATGAAGTTATTATCATCGCTCTTGGTGAGTGCAAACTCATAGGAATTTTATCCGATTTTTCTTTATTTTTGGTTTGTGTTTCAACTCCGGGCCGAATGTAAACGAAGGAACCCCTGAAAAATGGCAATAGCCGGGTGGTATCCGGTAAAGTGTTTTCCGTCTCCAGTGGTACTGCAAATCCAAATATTGCGAATCCTAATGAGCTTTACTTCAGTGCGAACTCAAGTAAGTTAATTTGGAATGAAGACAAAAGGTACTAAAATTGACAAATGCATTAAATTCTATCATATAAACAAACATAAACATTATGGCACATTATCTCTACTTAATCGGATGTCTTATCGCAGGTATTTTATTTTTAACTGCCATGTTTACAAAAAGAAAAAGCAGAAACTTTAGAGTTCTATTATTCATTCTTGGTGATGCCGTCATAATAGGTTCGGAACTTTATCACCGTTCCGAATATTATAAATTGCAAAGCATCAATGACTTTGGAAGTCCTCCTGTGAGTAATAGTCTTGTTATTGATATTGTTTTATTGATTCTAGTCAATGTCGCAGTATTTAAAATAATTTATGGAAAGATGAAAAACGCATAACAGTTTTTCAATATTAATATCGTATTGATTATCAGATTGTTAAAACATGCGGAATTCGTTTATTAAATATTTCTTTCTTTTAATCCTATTCCCTTTCTTTTACCTCGTACCTGCTTTTGCACAGCAGGAAATCCTCCCGGTTAAAAACGAGTTGTCCCTGAATATCCCCCGCCTGTTGTTTTACCGGTCGGTTGAGTTGATGTACAGCCGTCAGATCAAATCAAATCAATTGTTGAGAATTGAAGCTGTTTTCTGTCCGGCAAAAAGCAAGGGGACAGTGATTGAAAGACATCCTCTGCTTGCTTCGGTGGCTAACTTCAGAAAAGTGAGTGATATATACGGACTTACCCTTGGTTATGAAAACAGATATGGCAAGGGTCTGCACTACTATTACTCCGGTGACATTTTCTATGAACACTGGTCGTACAACAAAACCCTGTATGACAATGGTTCCGGTATGACGATGGACCAAATCAAAAAGCTTCAGTCAGAAACAAGAGACATTTACGGTATCCGCATATTGATCGGATATAAAGCGCTTTTTCCCCGTTATCCATCCCGGCATAAGTTGCTCCTGGATTTCTATTTCGGGGAATCTCTGGCTGAAAACTATGTCAGACAGCAAGTCTACGGTATTCAGGAGTCAAATGATCCCTGGGATTACTACGATCCTCCCCTGATTTACAAAGAAAGGAAACCGCGAATCCAATTTCACCTCGGTTTGCGGCTCGGATTTGGCTGGAGCGCGAAAAAATCTTAATAATGCTTTTTATCTTCCTGATAATCAAATTATTAGGACCATTCATTCCCAAATTTCCAAATTTCCAAATTTCCAAATCTTCAGCTTTAACAAACCAAGCCCGGCTCAAATTGTTACTTTTGCACAAAACTACTTTAAATGGACCGTCGACTGCAAGCATTTGAGCGATTACTGAAAATCATGGATGAACTCAGGGCCGGATGCCCGTGGGATAAAAGCCAGACCTTTGAAAGCCTGAGATATCTGACCATTGAGGAAACTTACGAATTGTCGGATGCCATCCTGGAGAAAGATCTGGATGAGATGAGGGGTGAACTGGGTGATCTTATGCTTCATATCGTCTTTTATTCGAAAATTGCTTCCGAAAAGGGCGCCTTTGATATGGCGGATGTGCTGGAAGGCATTTGCAACAAGCTGGTTTTGAGGCATCCTCACATTTATGGGGATGTGATTGCCAAGGATGCGGCCACCGTTAAAGAAAACTGGGAAAAGATCAAGTTGTCGCAAGGCAAACGATCTGTCCTTGAGGGAGTTCCCTTGTCGCTGCCGGCAGTGGTAAAAGCTTACCGCATTCAGGAGAAAGCCAGGGGAGTAGGCTTTGACTGGGAAGAACCCCACCAGGTGCTGGATAAAGTGAAAGAAGAACTGGATGAACTGAAATTCGAGATCGAAAATCATTCCACCCATGAAAAAATTGAAGCCGAATTCGGCGACCTGCTTTTTGCCCTGGTGAATTACTCCCGCTTTATTGATGTGAACCCGGAAGATGCCCTGGAAAGGACCAACAAGAAATTCATTCACCGCTTTAAACACCTTGAAAACAGGGCAAAAGAATCCGGTCGTTTGCTGCATGACATGACACTGGCCGAGATGGACGTATTCTGGAATGAAGCCAAAGAGGCGGAATAACAAGGTTAAAATGATGATAGAGTGTTCTTGGCTGTTGATACCTCAATTATTCCCTTTCGTCTATTATCGAAAGGTTGATTTACAATAGCTTAGAGGATTCCCTTACCTTTGTAACTGCTAAATTCTACATGCCATGATCCAACAGATGCATCGAAATAAAAGGATATTATATCACCTTCTTTTCTGGGTTATTGTTTATACTTGTTTCACCCTGTTATTCGGGTTCTACAATAAAGATATCTTTAAAACTTTCCTGGCTCTTCTTTTCACGCTTCCCGTTGATGTAGGGTTTACCTATTTTGTTCTTTACTTTCTCATACCCAGATATTTAGCAAAGACCAGGTATTTCTGGTTCCTTGTTCTGTTTCTTTTTTCTGACGCGGTTATCGTCGTGCTGGAAAGAGCCATTAACTTCTACGTGGCTGACCGGGTGATTGACTGGGGTATGCCAGGCTATACTATTCCATTCTGGCACCTCAGCATCTTCTCCCTGGCCATTAATATCAACATCATCGTTTTCCTGGCCGCCTCCATCAAGTTGCTGAAGAACTGGTATCTTTCCCAGCAGATGAAAAATGAACTGGAAGTACAGAATAAAGCCAGTGAACTGGCTCTGCTCAGAAGCCAGATCAGTCCTCATTTTCTTTTCAATACCCTGAACAACATCCATACCCTCATCACCAAGGAAGCAGATGTTGCCTCCGATGCCGTGGTGAAACTCTCCGAGATCATGAGATATATGCTCTATGATACGAATGCTGAAAGAGTTCCTTTGCAGAAGGAAATTGATTACCTGGGAAGCTATATCGATCTGCAACGGCTCAGGATTAAAGATCCCGATATCATTCATTTCCAGGTTATCGGGGAGGCAGATGGCAAAATGGTAGCCCCGATGCTGTTCATTCCTTTTGTTGAAAATGCCTGTAAACACGGGGAAAAGAAAAGTAAGGAGAATGGGATAAAGATATTGCTGATCATTGAAGAACAGAAAATCACCCTGAATGTGATCAACCATTTCCCCTTGAGCACCGGTGTACAGGATGATACCGGCGGCATCGGGCTGAGAAACGTGACCCGCCGGCTTGAATTGTTGTATCCTGATTCCCATGATCTTACTATACGTTCCGATTCAGGAAAATTTATTGTTGAACTGATACTTTTAATGAAATGAACATCCGCTGCATTGCCATCGATGATGAGCCCCTGGCCCTTGATAAAATGGAAGGATATATCGGCAGGGTGCCTTTTCTGACCCTGGAAGCAAAATTCGATAATGCTATCAGTGCGATAGAGTATCTCAAAGAAAATGAGACCGACCTGATCTTCCTTGATATCCAGATGGAGGGCCTGAGTGGTATCCAGATGCTCGAATCGCTCAAGATCCATCCGAAGGTGATCCTCACCACCGCTTACGACCAGTTCGCACTGAAAGGTTATGAACTGGATGTGACCGATTACCTGCTTAAACCCATCGCTTTCGACCGTTTCCTGAAAGCAGTGGATAAAGTCTATGAGATCCTGCAGGCAAAACAGCGCAGTACCGTCATTCATAAAGAGGTTGTTCAAACAGCCAGCCGGGATGAGTTTATTTTTGTCAAGACAGAATACCGCCTGGAAAAAGTGAACTTCAGGGATATCCTTTTTATCGAAGGGATGAAGGATTACCTTCGTATTCACTGTCTTCCCGACAAAAGGATCATGACCCTGATGAGTTTTATGAAGATGGAACAGCTTCTTCCCACCGATCTTTTCGTCAGGGTGCACAAATCGTTTATTGTTTCGCTGGAAAAGATCCACAGTATAGAGCGAAACCACATCCGTATCGGGGAACACCGTATACCCATCGGAGAATCTTACCGCAAGCAGTTCTGGAGCCTGTTACAAAACAAGGGACTTAAAATAGAAGAAAGTTAGTCGTTGCAGGTTGATACCTTCACTTTTTTCTCATTAATATTCCGGCAAATTCATTTTCCGAATATTTACGGTACATTCTAAAAAAATAATTATTATTTTTACGAAAGAAGAAGCTATCTATTTCGGCTTCTTCTTTCCATAATTAAAGATCAGCAATAATAACGTAATTATCTGATAAACAAACAACTAAAAACCTGGTACTTGTCCAGTTCCAAATCAGCAAATTTACAAACATACAAACATAAATCTTATGAAAAAGTTTCTTTCCGTTATTTTGCTCCTGCTCAGTATCCTTTGCCGGGGGCAGCAACAAGCCGGGCTGGTACAGATTGTTCAGCCGTCTTCCGGATGTAACCTTTCAACGGAGCCTGTGACGATCAGGATCATCAACCCGGGGCTAATTACTGTAACAGGTGGATATACAGCCACATACCAGCTGCTGCAAACCATGGATATGGTTACGGAAACCATTAATGAGGATATTCTGCCGGGAGATACCCTTGTTTATTCTTTTAGTGCTCCCGTTGATCTGTCCACGTTTATGGATACCATTTACGATCTGAAGATCTGGATAGCCGTAGCCGGCGATGCCGATCACTCAGATGATACCCTGGTTAAACAGGTCTGGTCAAATGTAAGCCCTGCCCCGCCTACAGATACCTCTTTCTGCGTCAAACCCTCCTATGAAACTCACCTTTCTGTTCATGCCACCTCCGACCTGCCGGTCAGCTGGTATCACACACCCGGTGATGCTCCGTTTCATACCGGACCCGATTGTGAAGTCTTTGTCCTTTCCGTCCCTGTCATCCTTTATCTTAACGTAACAGGGACCAATGGTTGCCCCAGTGTCATGGTCAGCGATACCATAACTTTTTGTACGGATACTGTGGTTGAGGGTGCTGTTCAGGCCCTTGTTTCACCGGTATCGGGACAAGGGGCAAATAACCCTGTGACCGTCAGCTTTTTATTTAAAAATCTTGGAAATCAACGACTTACCGGTTTCTCATTGGGTTACCGGATCAACAACGCTCAGGCTGTTTATGCCATCTTTACGAATATGCTGGAAACAGGTCAATCGGCTATTTATAACTTTTCTCTCCCTGAAAGCCTGAGCGGATCAGGTTATGACGAGATCAGCGTCTGGATTGCCATTCCCGGTGATCAGACAACATCCAATGACACCCTGACCTGTATCATCCATAATCCAGTCAATGAATATTGTGCTTCATACGCATACTCAACTGAAAATGAAGACATTGGAAATGTCACGATCAGTAACCTCCTTAACGGCAGTCCGGATTCCCTGCTGAATAATCCTGATGCGATCCATACCTATACTGATTTTACCAGCCTGGGGTCCATACTTCTTAAGAAAGGACAAACCTACCCCATCTCAGTGACCCAGATCAGTTCCGCCGGGTTTCAGCCCTGTATGGCCAGGGTTTATGCAGATTGGAATATGGATGGACTTTTTGATCCGGTTAATGAGTTGGCAGTGACCCTGGGACCGTCTCCTCCAATGATCCTTACCGGCACGGTTGAGGTTCCCGTTAATGCTATTACCGGTTTAACAAGGATACGGATAGTCTTGTACCAGACTTCAGATTCTTCTTTGATAACCCCCTGTGTACCACCTGATTACAATTATGGTGAAACGGAAGATTATCAGGCTCTTATACAGGAAGATTCTGTAAATATAAGCGGCACTGTTACATATAAGAACAGCCAACCCGCTGTCAATGCCATAAAAAAGGCCATCGTCAGCCTGTACTGCCAAAACATCCTGATAATCAGGGATACCACCGATAATACAGGACATTATCAGTTTCGCGTTCCGGCTAATAATCAGTACTCTATCCGCGCTTCAAAAAAAGGATGGTGGGGAGGAGGAGCCGCTACCGATGCATTGGCTATCCTAAAACATTTTGTAGGTTTATCATTATTACAGGGGTTAAACAAAGAGGCCGGCGATGTTAATGCAAATGGTTATCTGAACTCGGTTGATGCCAGGATGGTCTCCATTCGGTTTGTGGGACAGATAGACAGTTTCCCTTCCGGGGACTGGTTATTTGAGAAACCCCAGGTTACTGTCGGAAATACCGATGTTATTGTGAATTTCAAGGGTATTTGCTTCGGCGACGTAAACGGATCGTTTAATCCCTACTATTAAACGATCATAAAAAATGTGCCAATGGTAGTTAACTAGTTATTATCCAACTGATTAACTGGCATTGACACACCTGCAAACTAGCACACTTGCAAACCGGCAAACCGGGTTTTATTTTTTCCCAAGAAAATCGGCCACCCCTTCATGGGTTGCTTTCATGGCTTCTTCGCCTTTGTGCCAGTCGGCCGGGCAAACTTCACCATTTTCTTCAAAATGCTGTAAAGCATCAACCATACGCAAAGTTTCCGTTACGCTTCTGCCCAGGGGCAGGTCATTCACCACCTGGTGCCGTATAACACCGGCTTTGTCGATGAGGAATAGCCCGCGGTATGCCACAGGAGCTCCGTTGAAGAGCATCTCTCCGTCATCATTATAATCATAATCGCCTGCCAATACATCGTAATTGGTGGAGATGGTTTTGGACAGATCGGATACGATGGGGAATTTCACTCCCTTGATACCGCCATTTTTCAGCTCAGTGTTGAGCCATGCCCAATGGGAGAATTTTGAGTCAATGGAACAGCCAATCACTGCAACATTTCTCTTTTCAAATTCAGCCAGTTTCTCCTGGAAAGCCAGGATTTCGGTAGGACAAACAAAGGTAAAGTCCAACGGATAGAAGAAAAAGACAACATACTTCTTTCCCAGAAACTGGTCCAATGAAAAATCATTTACAAATTCACCCCCGTTCACCACCGCTTCTGCTGAGAACTGAGGGGCCTTTTTTCCAACTAATACTGCCATAATAAATTGTGTTTTATGTTTTTAAAAGATTGATAACCAGTTGATTTACAGAGGTATAATGAAATATTTTTGTATTTAGGTAATGAGATGCAAAAATACTTCCTTTTCTGTATTTTAAACAAGAAGGGGTTGGTTTTGTTCAATAGAATTTGTTTTCCTTCAAACAGAGAAATGTGTTTTGTTCAAACCCGGTCAGGGCCATAATGTATTATTTGTTAAACCCGGTCAGGGCCATGATGTATTATTTGTTAAACCCGATCAGGGCCATGATGCATCATGGCCCTACAAATTACAAATAACCGGACAACCGAGGGAAGTAATTATCGGTCTAATGATTGACCTGAATACGTCGGGTGAATTTTTATTATTTGATTTTTTTACAAGAAATCTTTTAATGTTGCTGATAAACAAGCTTTTACAAAACATTATCGGGTTATTGATAGTGGTTTGCTGCCAAAACAGTTTTGCCCAGTTGATCATGACACCCGGAGGAAATCCCACCGATCTGGTAAATAATGTGCTACTCGGATCGGGAGTGACTGCCCAGAACGTCACTTTTACCGGATCCCTCCAGGCGATCGGAACGTTTACAACAGGTATCACACCGACCAACCTGGGAGTAACTTCCGGAATTGCCATGGCCTCCGGGAACGTGACCAACGCCATTGGGCCCAATACAATGGGAGGGGCAGGAAACGACTTTCAACTGCCGGGTGACTCATTATTGGATGTGTGGACAGGTCAGACAACTCATGATGCCGTAGTGCTAGAGTTTGATTTTATCCCTCAGGGAGACACCATCAAATTCCGTTATGTATTTGGTTCTGAAGAATATCCGGAGTTCGTTTATGGTTATAATGACATTTTCGGATTCTTCCTGACCGGGTTTGACCCTCTGGATTATAGTTGGTTTGACAGCAAAAACATAGCGTTGGTACCAGGTACCAACCTGCCAGTTTCTATATTCAACATCAATGATGTGGTTCCCTCTTACCCTCAATATTATGTAAACAACTCCGGCGGGACGACTATCCAGTATGATGGGTTCACTACTGTTTTGACTGCCTGGGCATTGGTGGTCCCCTGTATACCATATCATATTAAACTGGCAGTGGCCGATGCCGTTGACGGTATACTTGACTCCGGGGTGTTCCTGGAAGCAGGCAGCTTTACCAGCGGTGGGATTACGACCAACATTTCATTTACAAATCCCGATGTCAGCGCAACTACCTCTATTGAGGGTTGCAACGATGCCATCGTTACCTTTAAAATGCCTCATATCTATGATAGCGGTTATGTCATTCCTTATTCCATATTAGCCGCCAGCACTGCCACGTATGGAGTTGATTATGACTCCATTCCAAATCCGCTTACCATCCCTCCCGGCGGAGACTCTGTTTCCATCGTCATCCATGCCATTGTCGATGGGATTACAGAAGGACCCGAAACTGTAGGACTTGTTGTTCCCAATACCATATGCATGAATGATTTCGATACTATTTTTTTTACCATTCTTGATTATACTCCACTACAATTAGCCATCAACTTATCAGACACCCTGATCCCATGCGGCCAGCAAATAACCCTCAAAGCCAACAAATCAAACGGGCAAGGTCCATTCACTTACCATTGGAGCACCAACTCCTTTCTGGACTCCACCGTTGTAACTCCCACTATATCAACACTTTATTATGTAACTGTAAGTGATGGATGTGGAAACTTTATCATCGACAGTGCCTGGGTCCATATATTCGGACCTGTTGCCGATGCAGGTCTGGATACTTCTATTTGTATTGGAGGAACAGCTACGCTCAGAGCGACAGGGGGCACATCTTATCTATGGAGCAATGGTCTCACCACGCCTACCATCCAGGTAAACCCGATTGTTACTACCAAATATTTGGTTACGGTTACCGCCTCCTGCTTTGATACCGCTTCAGTTACCGTTCATGTGAATCCCCTGCCGCTAGTCATAGCCGCCATTTCTTCCGATTCCGTTTGCCCGGGAGAACAGGCCACCCTCACAGTCCTGGGAGCAGCCATTTATTCCTGGACCTCTTTCCCCAATGACCCCAGCCTGGTTAACCCGGCCTTACCCAACCCGGTGGTGACCCCGCCTGGCAGTGTTCTGTATACGGTTACCGGTACCGATACCAATACCTGTGTGAATACAGCTTCTGTTATAGTGGTGATGAAACCATCACCTTCTTCGGGCTTCAGTATTACAAATACAACTCCCTGTATAGACGAGTTCATCGTGATCACCTTTACGGGGAATGCACCTGCCGATGCAATCTATCACTGGGATTTTGACGGAGGAAGTCCATATGGTGCAGGAATGGGACCCTACCAGGTTAGCTGGACAGATCCGGGTGAGCATATTCTATCCCTTTTCGTCGACCGGGATGGCTGCCTGAGCCCTGTTTTCAGTGATACCATCACGGCTATCGCCAGGCCTCATGCCCAGTTTACGGCCGACAAAGTGAGTGGCTGCCCGCCCCTGGAGGTGAATTTCACAGAAACATCCACTCAGGTTATGCCCGGAACCGTTTATGAATGGTTTTTCGGTAATGGTGACCATTCACTGATCCAGGATCCCTATTATGGGTACAATAAATCAGGGGTGTTTGATGTAACACTCGTGGTATCAAATCTTTACGGATGTAACGATACCCTCAGGCAAAAAGCCTTCATTAACGTTTACCCGGTTCCTGAAGCCGACATGGCTATTTCCCCTCAGCAGGTGAGTATTTTTGAGCCCTTCATCAAGTTCTATGACAGGTCGTTAGGCTCCCCTTCTGAATGGTTATGGGATTTTGGGGACGGGAACACCGGCAATGAAGGTGAAATGTCTCATACCTATGCCGATACCGGTATTTTTCTGGTAAGCCTGACAGTTAAAAATATCTATGGCTGTGTTGATTCAATAGCAGACCGGGTATGGATCAGGCCGGACAATACTATTTATTTTCCCAATGCCTTCAGTCCGAACGGCGATGGGTATAACGATGTTTTCAGGGCTTATGGGACCAACATCAAAGAATTCCATATGCAGGTGTTCGACCGCTGGGGAGAACTTATCCATTCCTCCGATGATATCGACACGGGTTGGAATGGATATTACAAGGGCAACATCGCACAGAGCGGGGTGTATACCCTGATCATCAGATACAGGGATGCCCTGGGATCAAAACACAGCTATTACGGCAAGATCAGCCTGATCAGGTAGTCAGCAAAAAAACACCTATTTTTGCAGTCCGTTAATCTTCTTTACTATGAATAAGATAAGGCTTGCCATCAATGGATTTGGCCGTATCGGCCGGGCCACATTCCGTACCTTACAATCCAATCCCAACATCGATATTGTTGCCATCAATGATCTGGCTGATACCAGGACCCTGGCCCACCTGCTGAAGTACGACTCGGTCCATGGTATTTTTCCCGGTCAGATAGTGGCTAAAGAAGACCACCTTGTGGTGAACGGCAAGCCCACCTTTGTATTTACCGAGCCTAACCCTGAACGACTGCCCTGGAGAAAACTGGAGATAGATATCGTGCTGGAAGCGACCGGGATATTTAAGGATAAAAAGAGTTCTTTTCTCCATATCAAAGCGGGTGCTAAAAAGGTGATCATTACGGCACCTGCCACCGGTGAAGGGGTAAAATACATCGTACTGGGCATCAATGAGCATCTGATCACCCAGAACGACATTATTATTTCCAATTCTTCCTGTACTACCAACTGTGTAGCGCCACTGATCCAGATCCTGGATGAAAAATGGGGGATTGAAAAAGGATTTATAACGACCGTTCATTCCTATACCGGGGACCAGAACCTGGTTGATGCGCCTCACCAGGATCTCCGCAGGGGCAGGGCAGCTGCCTATTCCATTGTTCCTACAACCACAGGTGCTGCCAAGGCAGCCACCCATATTTTTCCGCACCTGACAAACAACCTGGGAGGTTGCGGGATCAGGGTACCTGTCCCTGATGGCAGTCTGACCGACCTTACCTGTACACTGGCCAACCCTGCTACGGTGGAAGAGATCAATGCTGCCTTCAGGTCTGCCTCCATTGGCAGAATGAAGGGTATACTCGAATATACCGAAGATCCCATCGTTTCCATCGATGTGATCGGAAACACCCATTCGGCCGTATTTGATGCAGGCCTAACCGCTGTGTTGGGCGACCGTAACAAGCTGGTAAAGGTGGTGGCCTGGTATGATAATGAAATAGGATATTCCTGCCGTCTTGCTGAACTGATCGAACTGTTCTACCGGAAATAAAACATTTCCTTCATCAAGGTCATCTTCTTACCAAAAAATCTCAATAAATAGTGGTACTATTTTTTGGTGAAGCTATTATTTTCTATTAAGTTTGATAATACTTTCATACAAAGCATTTTATCAGCATAAGGAATGTTGAAAATCGCCATTATCGGGAACTATTTGCCACGTCAATGCGGAATAGCCACTTTCACGCATAATTTCGTCCAGTCAATTTCATTAGCAGCATCTGAGGTTAACGAAAAAGCTGACCTCTTCGTTGTGGCCGTCAACGACAAAAACATGAAGTATGACTATCCTGATATTGTGCACTTTAAGATACGCCAGAATTACCGCCAGGACTACCTGAAAGCTGCTCAGTTTATCAACGAAAGCGGAGCAGATATCTGTGTATTGCAGCATGAATACGGAATTTTCGGGGGAGAAAGCGGTGTTTTTATTCTCTCCCTGGTCCATCAGCTAAAAATGCCTGTCACGGTTACTTTCCATACCGTTTTAAAGGCCCCTACTTTTCATGAGAAAGCTATCCTTAAAAAACTGGGTGAATTAGCTTCTAAGGTGGTGGTTATGAGCAAACTGGCCATAGAATTCCTGAAATCCATCTACCATATACCGGAAGAAAAGATTTCGATGATACCACATGGTGTACCTGATTTCAGTAAGCTGGTAAACGTGGGGAAATCAAGGCTGAATTCCCCCGGTAAAACCCTGATGTGCACCTTTGGTTTGATTGGCAGGAATAAGGGAATAGAGACCGTTCTGAATGCCCTGCCCATGGTTGTAGCTCAGAATCCTGATATTGTATATGTTGTCCTTGGAAAGACACATCCCAATGTTAAAAATTGCTCGGGTGAAGAATACCGTGAATATTTACAGGCATTGGTAAAAAAGAACAAGCTGGAGGATCATGTGGTCTTTCTTGATGAATTTCTCGAAGAGGAAGAACTGAAATGCTATCTTCTCGGTGTAGATATCTACCTTACTCCTTACCTGAATGAAGCCCAGATCACCAGTGGTACGCTGGCCTATGCCCTTGGTTCAGGGACCTGTGTTGTATCAACCCCATACTGGCATGCCAGGGAATTGCTGGCCGAAGGCAGGGGGAAACTATTTGACTTTGGAGATTGTAATCTGCTGGCTGAAATCCTGATCGATCTGCTTGAAAATCCTTTGAAAATAAAGAAAATGAGTAAAACAGCTTTCGATTATGGCCTTAAAATGCGTTGGGACAAAGTGGGAAGAATGTACTTAAATATCTTTGAATCAGTTGCTTATTTATCCTTACACCGTCAAAAGGAATGGAAATGCGACCATACCCAGCTTCCGGATTTTAACCTTGATCACATCAAACGGCTTACGGATGATATCGGAATACTTGAACATTCCATCTATTCGATAGCCAATTTAATTGAGGGATACAGCCTGGATGACAATGCCCGTGCTTTATTAATGGCCCTGATGCTTCATGAATCGGGAAAGGACCCAATAGCCCTGGACCTGGCCGGTATTTATATGAGATACATTCAATTGATGCAGAAAACAGACGGGAGTTTCCACAATGAGTTGGGCTATGACAGGGTTTTTATGGATAGTACCGGATCGGAAGATTCGTTTGGGAGAACCATCTGGGCCCTGGGGTATATGATCATGCGTGCTCCGACTGACGGATACCTTCAGTTTGCCAAAGATAAATTTTTTAATGCACTGCCCCATTTCGAAAAGTTACAATCGAATCGCGGTTTAGCCAATACAATTATCGGACTTTGCTACTTTCTTCGCCGTTATCCTGATAATGAAATGGTTATGAAAATCCTTTATGCTCTTACCCTCAGGATAAAGGAGCATTATTATGATGAATCGGATGAAGACTGGAAATGGGTTGAACCCATACTTTGTTATGATAATGCCATCGTGCCGCTGTCGCTTTGGCATTCCTATACAGTAACCCGCGATCCCGAAACCCTTCAGATAGCAAGAGAAACCACTGCCTTTCTCGAAAAGGAAGGTATTATTGAAGGGCATCTCAGCCTGGTTGGCAACGACAGCTGGTACATAAAAGGAGAGAAAAGACCCCGGTTCGGGCAGCTACCCATTAACGCCATGGCCATGGTGATGATGTTCCATAAGGCTTACCAAGTGACCAGGGATGAGAAATTCTACCAGAAAATGTTCATCTCCTTCTCCTGGTTCACCGGTAACAATGACATGCACATCTCCCTGATAGATGAAGATTCACAAGGCTGTTCCGATGGTATAAAACAGCACAACGTAAAGGCCATTCATCCTATTGGCTGAAGATCTTTTTCAGCTTATGCAGTAAAAGGTCACCCTTCACTGGTTTGGTAATGTATTCTGTGGCTCCGGAGTTAAGCCCTTTGATCTCATAATCCTGGTTTGTATGGCTGGTCAGAAATACCACAGGAATATCGATCTCTCTTTCATTGAGAAATTCAAGCAGTTGAAAACCAGATAAGTTAGGCATCTCAATATCTGAGAGGATCAGATCGAAATGATGCCGGCCGATTTCCAGAAGCGCATGCAGGCCATCGGGAGAAATTGCGATATGATAACCTCTTGCCTCAAGGATATCGGTAATCTGTTTCTGTGTAATAATGTCATCTACAACCAGAAGGATCCTTTTCTGGCCCTCTTTATCATCAAAATGTTTATCCTTAACAGGATTTTTTTTCGGCAACATTTTTTCAAAGAGCTCATTCAGCGAAACAGAGGCAACGCCTGAACTATAGTCAGACATAGCGTAAGGGATGATCAGTTCACCATTGTGAATGACAGATCCACAGGAATAAACAACATTGGGAACATATCCTTCTCTCTCTTTTTCATTGGGCATAAGCAGGGGTTCGGCGAGTGTTCCGATGACCTGAGTAGGGTCGTAAAGGTCAAGGATTACGGCTCCCAGACAATAACGTCTCATGGCTCCCACACCATGCGTAATGACCAGCCATCCTTTTTCGGTCTCAATGGGTGATCCTGAATTCCCCAGTTGGACAAACTCCCATGGATAGATAGGTTCCTGAATAAGTACAGCCGGTTCCTCCCACAGGTTGATGTGGTCTGAAAACATGATATAATTGTTCTCTCCGTCATACCGTGAAAGCATGGCGTACTTCCCGTTGATTTTTCGCGGGAAAAGACTCATTCCTTTGTTCTGGGCATACCGTCCATTGATCGGCAATACTTTAAAATGGTAAAAATCAATAGTTTCAATAAGTTTGGGAAGGATCGTAAACCCGTTGTAGGCGGTGTATGTTGCATAATATTTAACACTGCCATTTTCTTCGGTAAAACGTTCGAACCTGGCATCTTCGATTCCGTTGCTTTCAGTTTCAGCAATGGGGAAAATGACTCTTTCCGAAATGGCGGTATCCAGTGAAAAGGTAATCTCATAATGTGAATTAGCCAGCCACTTTATGCCCTGAATGATTTTTTCCGCAGTAAAAGTAAGCTCAGCGCTTTCCTCATAAAAACGGATACTTTTCATCAGTTCCTGGAACAGGAAAGTATCCCCAAGCCTGTTCATGATCTGATCGACAATTTCATTATGGTTAACATGCATCTCATTCAGTTTCTGTACAAATACCTCCTTCCTGTATACATAATCCTGTATGGTTTCTGCTTCGTCCACCAGTTTTCCGGCAGGTTTAAATTCAAGATGATTGTGTTTATCAATAATTCCGCCCCTGAACACGATAGAAGAGATATGGCCTTCACCGGTGGCACGGAAACTCACAATCACCCTTTTCTGGCCTTCCTGCAGGTTGGCCTGGTCCGGATCCTCCACCATGGATGGATTGAAAAACGCGGCAGATTCAATAGAATATTCATGTGTAAAATAGGACCCAATCAGTAGTTGCCTCTCTCTCGAAAGAGTATCGGGGTTAAAGCCCAACTCGCTTGCCAGATGACACACATGGTTAAAATGTTTATTAAAGATCCGTGTAATGTTACGGTGCCGGTCTGAAAAATCTCTTAACGTTTGATTTAACGTCTGTAAAGCATCTTCTTCCGAAAGGTTCATGATCCGGAGAATGATTTTCTTTGCTCTCTGGGGACCACCCGGCATGTAGAAACGCGCGATCACCCTGGCCGGATCCGGAGTAAAATGGATAGTTTTACGGTTTATATTGATAGCCATAAGAGAATTACCTTTTGATTAACAACCAAATATAGCAATAAATTCCCCATCTCTTTTTTCTTAATTGAATAAGAAAATCAATCTGTTTCAATTCAATGGATCAGTCATTCAACTCTCTGATGGCTTCAAAAAATTTGAGACACACATCAGTTCCGTCAAAAACAGCATAAGAAAAGTTTGTGATCCAGTCGCCAAGGATGATGCACCGGGTGGTCTGACTCAGAGAAAGATCCACCGGAAGATGTCTGTGACCAAGAATAAAATATTCAATATCAGGGTTTTGCTTCAGAAATTCACGACAATAAACAACTAATCTTTCGTCTTCAGGATGATCTGATTTTTCCTTCCGACGGTCACGGGCAACATGAGCCAGGCGGCTCCGGTGAGAAAAATACAGTCCCAGCCTTGTCCCGATATCCGGGTGTAACCATTTGAACAGCCATTGGTTAACGGGGTTGGCAAAGACTTTTTTCAGGAATTTATATCCATAATCGCCCGGGCCATAGCCATCGCCATGGTACAGGTAGAACTTCTTCCCATTCAGAACGGTTATTTCGGGTTCCCGGTGCAACTGTACCCCCGCTTCTTTCTGCAGGTAGTCAAATGCCCAGACATCGTGATTCCCTTTGAAGAGATGAACCGGTATCCCGCTGTCGGTTAGTTCGGCCAGCTTCCCCAGCAACCTCACAAAGCCTTTGGGTATCACGGTCTTATATTCAAACCAGAAATCAAACACATCTCCCATCAGGTAAATGGCGGTTGCATCAGCGCGAACAGCCTCCAGCCATGCGATCAGCAACTTCTCTCTCTCCAGGCTGGAAGCATGGTCGGGAACGCCGAAATGAAAATCAGAAGCGAAATATATCTTGCCTTCTTTATAGGGGATGGAATCAGTATAGGTCATTGTCATCGGCCG
This sequence comes from Bacteroidota bacterium, assembly GCA_026391855.1. Lineage (GTDB taxonomy): Bacteria > Bacteroidota > Bacteroidia > Bacteroidales > CAIXZF01 > JAKLIX01. Next base: position 41,803 of record JAPLDE010000088.1, read on the forward strand.
AATATAGGGAATTTATTAACCCGTTCAATGAGGAGACGTCACGGTCAGCAAATCCTTCACTTCGCTGAACCGTCGCCCTTTCCCTGCTATCTTGCCTTGTTTATCAATAACATAATATACAGGAAGGGGTCCATCCACTGCATACAATTTCGCTAAAGACGAAGTCATTCCCTGCGATTCGTTCAGGTTGATCCAGGGAAGTTTATCAACGCTGAGCGCGGCTTTCCACATTTCCACGTTTTGATCCAGGGAAATGCCCAAGATCTCTATCTTCCGGGTTTTCCATGATTTATAATAAGGGACCATGGCCTGGTGTTCCTGCCGGGCTACCGCCGTTTGGGCCGACCAGAAATAAAGCAACACCTGTTTTCCTATTAAGGAAGAAAGGGTTACCTCCTTGCCGGAAGGATCATTTAACCTTATTCCCGGCGCCAAATTCCCTGGTTTCAGGTGTTCTTCTGCAAGCTTTTTTTCAGCTTTGCCCCTTTCAAGCGCCGCCATCCGTTCATGGTGGTCGAGCGTATGCTTATTGTCCGGGAATTTTTTTATCAATACAGTATCAAGCATTTTAAAATCCTCATAATCATTGTTTTCCGTAACAACCAAGGTAGGTCCGAAACGCTGATTAATAACAAACAGGCTGGCAAGAGATCCCGAATATCTCCGGATAAATGATTTTACATAAGCCCGTTCATCATCGAAGATCCTGTAATATCCCGAATCAATTTCAGCCCTTCTTTTGGCAAAATCATCGCTTTTCCTGGCTTCCTGGAATGCTTTCCTCAAGGAATCAAGCCTATCCTGGTTCTTTCCGGTCTGATAAAAATACTCCCTGAGCCGGGAAGAACCCGGAGAACCTTTCACTTCATAATTCCTTCTCATTTTTTTTCCGTCGGCAACGAGTTCAACCCTTTCACCGGGAGCAAGCAACAAGGTGATATAGTTGTATTTACGCGTCATCAGAAGATAAAATCCTTCCCCATCCGGCTTAAAACGGAAAGTATGACGACCACTCTTTCGTACATCAAAAGAATCAACAGTCTTCATATCCTTTACATTCAGCTCGGTCAGGAAAACCCACGAAAGTCCCAGCGTATTCGACATATTCACCTGCAAAACCACATCAGAATGATCACCCGGCTGACGGGGTGTACACGAATTAAAGGAAACACCTGCAAGGACTAACACCAGCAGGAAAATCAATATCCGTAATGATTTCAGAAAATTATTCATCACATCCACTTTTTCTTCTTAAAATGAAACATCATTATTATGAGGATAACGATTATCAGTATCCAAAAGTACAGATATCCGTACCTCCACTGCAATTCAGGGAAATAGCGGAAGTTCATGCCATAGACAGAGGCAAAAAAGGAAAGCGGAATAAAAACCGTTGCAATAATCGTGAGCACTTTCATGATGCTGTTCATCCGGTTATTCAGGCTGGATAAGTAAACATCCATGGAACCGGAAAGAATATCTCTCTGATTTTCAATAGATTCAATCAAATGAACGGTATGGTCATAGATATCCCTGTAGTATGGTATCGTTTGAATTTCCAACAGGGGATTATCCCGTTTTTCGAGTTTCGATAAGGCTTCCCTGAGAGGATACAAGGCTTTGAGAAGGTAGGTAAGGTTTCGTTTGAGGCGTTGGAACATACTGACAAAGCGGCCATCCGTATCAATGATCATTTTCTCTTCAATCGTTTCAATTTCATCGGAGATCTTCTCCACGATATCGAAGTAGCTGTCAACAATGCTGTCGATGATCAGGTACACCAGGAAATCTGATTTTTTTGTGCGGGCCCGGCTGGCTCCCGATAATAATCGTTTTCTGATGGTATCGAAGATAGGGCTTGCCTCTTCCCGGAAGGTGAGGATAAAGTCCGGGGAGAAAACGATACTGACCTGGGTAAGAGAAACATAAGATGGCAGATGGGTATATTCTGATCGTTTCAGGGTAAAAAAAGTATAGCCTGAAAACTCTTCAAATTTGGGCCGTTGTTCTGTATTGCAGATATCTTCCATAACCAGCGGATGCAGGTTGAAGCTTTGCCCGATCGTTTCAATAATATCGACATGATTGACCCCTATCATATCGAGCCAGACAATTTCTCCGCTAATCCGTGGAAGGGCCAGTAATTCATCAACTGTGACCGGGTTTTGCTGGCTCACATTGGCTGCATTATAACTGAACCAGCTAAAAACAGGTTTTTCCGTATGTTTTTTCCCGATATGCACCAGGGAACCGGGGGGCATACCGGCTTTTGTCGATGGCCGGTTTGGTGAAGACATTATCATGGATTGATTCTGCAAAAGTAGCAAGGGGAACCTAATTTTGGTTAATTTTATTGCGTGTGCGACATGTTTTATATCTGATTGATTATCAACCATGAACAAACTATTTATCTTCATTACCCAATGAAGAAGCCGGGAAACCTGATCATCCCTGCTTTCCTTTCCCTGGGTTTGGCTGCCCTTTTGTCGCTGCTGCCCTGCCGGTTAACAGCTCAGCAAATTCTTGTCCTGGAAAAAACCGGTACATTTAAAAACTACAAGTACAATAAAAATGACTATATCTCATTAAAGGTCAGGGGCAATCCCAAGCCAGTGAAGGGTGAGATCAACCGGATCAGTGATTCTTCCATCGTTGTCGATTACCTAAACAACATTAAGCTTAATGAAATTGAAAAAATATACAGGGGAAGATGGGTTCTGACCTGGCTCCCAAGGCTGGGGATGATTGCCGGCATCGGGTATATTTCCATCGATGTGTTGAACAACATTCTCAATAATATTGGCCCTGTTTTTCAGCCGGATGTGATGAAAGCAGGGGGAATACTGATAGGAGGAGCCTTGTTGTTATCCTGCATCGGCGATAAAAGATATGACCTGAAAAGAGATTGGAGGTTAAGAGTGCTTAATTTTGATGCCTTAAAGAAAGAAGAACAAAAACCTGTAGGCAATGGCAATAATTAGATCGGTGAAAGGGACCCGGCCCAGCTGGGGGAAGAACTGTTTTCTGGCAGACAATGCCACCGTGATCGGGGATGTGATCATGGGTGATGACTGCAGTGTTTGGTTTAATACGGTGATCAGGGGGGATGTTCATTATATCCGCATAGGCAACAAGGTGAATATCCAGGACGGGGCGGTTATTCATTGCACTTATCAGAAATCCCCGGTAAATATCGGTAACCATGTTTCCATCGCGCACGGAGCCATCGTTCATGGTTGTACCATCCATG
>JAPLDE010000081.1:0-25102 GCA_026391855.1 Bacteroidota bacterium
GCTGATCTTTGTTACGTCTGAACTGCCGATCCACCCGGATTTTTTGGCCATGGCCAGGCAAATGATCAGGATAATAACGGCAATAATGCCGATACGAATCCACTTTTTTTTACTCAACTTCATGGTGTGTGAAGACTATTTGTTTGAAATTTAATTACTTAAGATCAAGTGGCCGACCCATATAGAAATCGAGCACGGTTCTTTTAAATACATACTCATACTTGGCATTTAACAAGTCAGCTTCTGCCTTCGATAAGTTTTTCTTGGCTTCATTATAGTCCACTGAATTGGCCATTCCTACATTGAACCTTTGCTCAGTATAGAAAAAGGCTTCTTTCATTGCATCCACCGATTTCTTTGAGGCCAGGTATTTTTTTATTGCAGCCATAGCATCGGCATACGCCCGCTGAATATCCTGAAACAATTGATTTTTAGTCAGTTCCAGGTTCAGTCTTGAGTTTTCGATACCGATTTTCGCCCTGCTGATCGCTGTACGGGTTTGTAAACCATTAAATATCGGAATACTCAGGTAAAAGCCAATGGTTTTATTAACATTATCGTTGATCTGGTTTCTAAAGGGAATTTTTTCATAAACCGCATTATAACCAGGGGCTACAACCATTTCAGCAGGATTACTGGCCAGGGCTCCAATGGTATCGAGAACAGGGGAAATACTTTTTATTCTTTCGCTGGCTCCCGAATACCCGGTGCCATAAGAGCCTGACATAGTGAGTGTCGGGCTGGCACCTCCCCTGGCAATCTTCAGGTCTTTCTCAGAACTCTGTACCTTGATCTCGGCACTTCTTACCTGGGGTTGTGTTCCCTGGGCAAGGGTGAAAACCTGGTCCGGATTTTCAAGAAAAGGGATTTGCTGAGGAATAGTAAAGTCAGGTTTCAGGATACTGAACTCTTCTTTCGCCCTAAAATCAAGTAGTTGGATCAGTGTCAAATGAGCAAGGTCCAGGTTGTTTTGTGCTGTAACCAACTGCAGTTCCTCGTTGGATGCCTGAGCTTCAATATTCAGGAGGCTGTTTTTCGGTAAGGAGCCAGCCTCAACCAACTTTGAAATACGATCGACCTGTAAACGGGTAATATCCAGCTGGTCTGATGCTACCGTTACATACTCCTGGTTAAAAAGAATGTTCAGGTAGGCTGCCGCGATATTCAGCGACACATCGTTCTGCATCTTTTCAACATCAAACATCCCAGCCTTAACATTCAACTGGTTTCTGGCCACAGTATTCAATAACTGGAACCCGTTGAACAAGACCAGTTGGCCCGATGCATAGAAATTATCGGACTGCACCTCGCGGGTTGCAAAGGTGTTGGTAAACCGGTCGATGGTTCTGCCGTAATTATAGCTGTGTGAAAGATTCCCGTTCACAGAGGGCAACATCGCAGCCTTGCTTTGAAGCAGGTTGTCATTTTCCATCTGCAGGTTTAGCTTCTGCTGTTTGATCTGAATATTATTGGCCAGGGCATATTCGATGCAATCCTTTAATGACCATTGTTTCTGGGCTTGTAAGGTAAATGGTCCACAGAGGATCAGGGCAGATAAAACAACGAGAAGAATATTCCTCCTAAGGGATGTTGTCAGGTTATTCATTGGTTAATAATTTTGATGATGACTCAAATACAGTTATACCCTGCCCTGAAGTCATCAACAACAAGACAGTAATATAACGGCCATTTGCGTTTTGTATAAAAGGAGCTTGTATGAATATTTTATTTGACGACAAAAGCTGTTAAACAGAAAGTAACGACAAAAATGGGAAAAAATTACATATAACTTACCATAGTCAGCTATAGAATGTTTATTTTTAGCAAATGTATGACTTCTGACAGTTAATTTTCCAAAAGATGTCCTCCAGATTTGTTCTTTTTCTCAGTTTGTTCTTTTTATTTTTTGGCTGTGCCGGTAAATGTTTCCCGACCGAACCCGGCGGTCGTTCTTTCACTACAGACTCTCTTCATATTGCCCGCTATATCATTCACCTCGATGTAACAGATATTCCCGGGAAAAAGATCAAAGGACAAACACTGATCACCGCCATTGCTGACTCTCCCTCGGTCAGAGGCCTCACCCTTGATCTGTTAAAGCTGGTTGTTGATTCTGTCACAATAAGCAGTAAATCTGTATACTACACTTATAACGACACTACACTTTTTGTCATTTTTCCGACCCCTCTGGCTATTGCCGACAGTGCCCTGGTGGCGGTTTATTATCATGGTTCTCCAATTGTTGAACCCTATGGGTGGGGAGGATTTCATTTTGGAGGATCTACCCTTGCCTTTAACCTTGGGATAGCCTTGGAGGATATCCCTCATAATTATGGAAGGGTTTGGTTCCCCTGTATCGATAATTTTACACAGAAAGCCCCATTCGACCTGTTTATCAGGGTGAAGGACCCGCTGGTGGCGGTTTGTGGAGGAATGCTGAAGGAGGTAAGCCCGCTTGGTGATGGCACCCGTATTTTTCATTGGCAGCTCTTACAAAAGATCCCGCCCTACCTGGTTTCGGTGGCCGTTTCCGATTATGTGCCGGTAAAAGGTATGTACAACGGGATCAACGGAAATATCCCCACCTATATTTATGTCAGGGCAAAGGATACCACCAGGGCGAGAAATTCCTTTATCCACCTGAACCAGGCCATGGCTGTTTTTGAGAAGCGATTTGGTCCGTATCGCTGGCCCAGGGTGGGTTATGTTGCCACCACTGAGGGGGCCATGGAACATGCCACCAATATTGCATACCCGGCAACCAGTATCGACGGGACCCTCCTTAACGAATGGTTTTATGCACACGAACTATCCCACATGTGGTTCGGCGAACTGGTAACCTGTCAAACGCCTGAGGATATGTGGATTAATGAAGGCTGGGCTGTTTTCTGTGAAGGGATCTTTATGGAAAATATTTATGGAAATGAAGCGGCTGCAGCATATCGAAGAACAAAACATCATGATGTGCTCAGATTCACTCATCTCAAGGATGGCAATTACTATCCCCTGAGCGGTATCCCGCAGAATCTGACCTATGGGAATACGGTTTATGAAAAAGGTGCCCTGGTGGTGAATACAATGAGAGGGTACATGGGTGATAGTCTTTTTTTTCGCACCGTAAAACAATATGTCGACAGCTTTGCCTTTCGTTGTGTTTCTTCCAGCCAAATGAGGGATTTTTTCAGCCGGTCTTTGATACCTGGGTTTTTTCACCCGGATTTCCTCATTTTTCTATTGATTCAGTCAGAATAACCCAATCCGGAACAGGATATGATGCAGGTGTTTTCGTCCGCCAAAGGTCCAAAGGGACCACCCACATTGGTAATGACAATATTCTTGAGATCGGGTTTGCCGATCAGCACCGTCATTTTGTTTATGATACCATTCATTTCTCAGGAAGTACCGGGTATAAAAGATTTCACCTGGAAACCTACCCTGCCCTGGTCACACCGGATCCTAACGAGCGGATAGAAGATGCCACCACCGACTATCTCTTATGCGTGTCTTCCCCTGGTGTTAAAGAGTTTCCGTATACTTACTGCTCATTGGAAGTGTCCAGTTCGCCCGATACATCATTGATCCGGATTACTCATCACTGGGTCGCTCCTGATCCTTTGATTCCGGCGGTTCCCGGGTTTACGCTGTCTCCTTCCAGGTATTGGCAGGTAGAAGGCATCATCCAACCCGGCTTTTCGGCCTCTCTTAAATTTTCTTATTCAAGCTTCAATTATCTTGATAATGAACTGATTACCGACAAAGATGATTCACTGGTCGTAGTTTACAGGCCATCCTGTGCATATCCGTGGCATGACATCCCATTCACACAAAACGGGATGAACCAGCAGGGAGAATTGATTGTTGATTCATTCCGTACGGGTGAATATGCCCTGGGGATATGGGACCATAATTACCTTAGTACAAAGGGAAAAGGCAGACAAAAAGACATTAGAAAATTAACCAACCCTCCAGAATGAACAGCCAAAAACGGCTTCCCTGGTAATAAGGATATTGCTTCCTGTATCAGCGGGTCGATGCCCCTAACTGTTTCGCATATTTTTTAATGAGCCTGTTCATCACCCCGTCAATCTCTTCATCGGTCAGGGTTTTCTGGTCGTCCTGAAGTATAAAGCTTACTGCGTAGGATTTCTTGTTTTCTTCTATCCCTTTACCTTCATAAATATCAAACAGGCTCACTTTTTTCAGTAACTTCTTTTCTGTTTCATAAGCGATTTGCTCGATCAGTTCATAGGACACTTCCTTGTCAAGCAGCAACGCAAGGTCACGGCGGACCCATGGGAAACGAGGCAATTCACTATATAAAACTTTCCTGCTCTCAATGATCTGCAACAACTTTTTCCATCTGATGGCTGCAAAATAGACCCTTGTTTTAAGATCGAACGCCTTAAGTACCTTGCCTGTGACCTCGCCCAATTCGACAAAAATATCCGGTTCGTTTCTAATGGAATATGTCAATCCCCTGGAAAACAAGTCCAGCTGTGAAGGTGCGGTTGTATATTCAACAGCCTGGACCCCAAGTTTGGTTAACATACTGTTTATGATCGATTTAAGATAATAAAAATCCACTTCTGCCGGTTTTTTCTGCCAGTTTTCCGGGTCTTTCTTACCGGTCACCAGCAAGGCGAAGTGAGGTTCTTCCCTGTATTTGTCCAACGAAACCCCTGTTGAAACAAAAGCTTCAAATTGGTAAACAGAACCATATTCATATAACTTCAGGTCATTGATCCGGCGGTTCTGGTTATAGGCAATGGTTTCCAATCCCCCGAAAAGCAAGGTCTGCCTCATCACTTCCAGGTCTTTGCTTAAGGGATTGAGCAAATGAACATAATTTTCAGGAACAAGGCTTTGGCTGATGGATTTGTATTCAGCCCTGGTGAGGGAATTGCACATGATTTCAGAGAACCCATGGGAACTCAGAAAATCTGAGATCCGGTTCCTGGTCTTCTCATTGTCGTTCAGGCTTTTATCAACCATTGAATACCGTATCTCCTGCTCAAAGCCGATATTATTATAGCCATAGATCCTTAAAATTTCCTCAATCACATCGGCTTCACGCTCCACATCTGTCTTAAAAGACGGTACAGAAAGCTGCATCCCGGAGGATGTTTCCTCAAGAATGACTATTTCAAGATCGAGCAGGATGTTTTTAATGGCTTCCCGGGGAATCGTCTTTCCGATCAACCTGTCCACATTTTTATAATTAATCTGAATATTTTTCCAATCTACCGGTTTCGGGTACACGTCCTGAATTTCGGAAGACACCTCTGCCCCGGCAAGCTCCGTGAAAAGTTGGGCTGCACGTTTGAGCGCATAAATGGTTATTTCAGGGTTAGCACCCCGCTCAAACCGCTGGGCTGAATCCGTTTTCAGTCCATGATAACGGGATGTTTTCCTAATGGTGACCGGATTGAAATAGGCCGACTCAAGGAAGATGCGGGTCGTCTCCGGGGTAACCCCCGAATCAAGGCCACCATATACACCTGCCATGCACATGCCTTCTTCGGCATTGCAGATCATCAGGTCTTCAGCGGATAGTTTTCGTTGTATCCCATCCAGGGTAGTGAAAGAAGTCCCTGCCGGTAACCTTTTAACCACGATCCGGCCTCCTTTGATTTTATCAGCGTCAAAAGCGTGAAGAGGCTGACCGGTTTCCAGCAGGATGAAGTTGGTAATATCCACTATGTTATTGATCGGTCTCATCCCGCCGGCTTTGAGCAGGTTTTGCATCCAGGTCGGCGATTCACCCACGGTAACCCCTTTAAAAGTAAGGCCGGAATATCTGGGACAGGATTCCGGGTCTTCAAGGGTAACGGGAATCTGAAACTTGTTCTTTCCCGGGCTTATCTCAGCGGTCTCAGGCCATTTCAGGGCAAGGTGACGATATTTTTCCGGGTAATGGGTCCTCAGCACAGCCCTGAGGTCGCGGGCTACACCGGTATGGGAAAATGCATCAGAACGGTTGGGAGTAAGTCCTATCTCAAATACGGTATCACTGAAGACATCAAGGTATTGGTTGGCAGGAGTCCCAACCGGCGCATCCTCCGGCAAAACCATGATGCCCTCATGAGAAGTTCCCAGGCCGAGTTCATCCTCGGCACAGATCATACCCTCCGAATGGGCTCCTCTGATAGTGACATCCTTTATTATAAATGACTCATTTCCATTATATAAGGTTGTTCCCACAGTTGCCACCAGCACCTTTTGGCCCTTGGCAACATTTGGAGCCCCGCATACAACTGAAAGGGGTTTTTCTCTACCCACCTCCACTGTAGTCAGGCTCAGCTTATCGGCGTTGGGGTGTTTTTCACAGCTGATGACCTTCCCGATGAGGATACCTTCAAGGCTGCCTTTAACCGTCTCGAATTTTTCTGTCGATTCAACTTCAAGGCCGCAGCCTGTTAGCAATCCGGATATCTCCTCAATGGTCAGATCCAGGTCCAGATAGCGTGTAAGCCAGGAATAAGATATTTTCATTAATGATGAATTAGTATGGTTCGTTCAAAAGACCACTTTTGAACCGGCAAAAATACGGATAAAATCCAAACCCGGGTGAAATTGACCACTACCCCTGTGTTAACTGATCCTGGAAAGGTTTCCCTGTTCTTTTTCCAGTTCAAGGATGTGCCTGCTGAACACCTGGTTTGCCGGATCGGCCAACAAAGGATCCTGTTGGATAATCTCTTCAGCCAACTGTCTGGCTACTTTCAATATTTTTTCATCTTTCACAATATCAGCCAGTTTAAGATCAATGACACCACTTTGGCGGGTCCCTTCCAGGTCTCCGGGACCACGTAATCTCAAATCAACCTCAGCCACCTCAAACCCGTCGGAAGTCCTGACCATGGTTTCAATCCTTTGTCTGGCCTCGGTAGTCACCTTAAGTCCTGTCATCAGGATGCAATAGGACTGGTCGGCTCCCCTTCCAACACGGCCCCTGAGCTGGTGTAGTTGGGAAAGCCCGAACCTTTCGGCATTTTCAATGACCATCAGAGAGGCATTCGGAACATCAACGCCTACCTCTATAACGGTGGTGGCCACCATGATCTGGGTCTGGCCTTTTACAAACCGCTCCATCTCATATTCCTTCTCCGCTGTTTTCAGCTGCCCGTGCACCATTGATACCGCATAATCCGGGTAGGGAAAATCTCTTAACACCGCATCATAACCATCCATCAGGTATTTCAAATCGAGGGTTTCCGATTCGTTGATCAAAGGGAAGACAATATACACCTGTCGGCCTGCATGAATGTTCTTCCGGATAAAGGCAATGACCTTAAGCCGCTGACTATCCGAGAAATGCATGGTCTGAACAGGTTTACGTCCCGGAGGAAGTTCATCGATAACCGAGATATCAAGGTCTCCGTAAAGGGTCATGGCCAGGGTACGGGGAATAGGAGTGGCTGTCATAACCAGGATATGTGGCGCCATCTCGCTTTTCGACCACATCCGGGCTCTCTGCATAACGCCAAAGCGATGTTGCTCATCAATCACGGTTAATCCAAGCCTGTTGAACTGAACCTTGTCTTCTATCAGTGCATGGGTCCCGATAATAATCTTCAACTCCCCTGATGTCAGGCGGGCCATCATTTTCTTCCTTGCAGAAGCCTTTGTTGAACCGGTTAACAGACCCACCTCCACACCGAGACCTGTTACCATTTTATGGATATTCTGGAAGTGCTGGTTAGCCAGTATTTCAGTCGGGGCCATCAGGCAAGCCTGGAAACCGTTATCCAGGGCAATGAGCATGGTCATCAGGGCTACCAGGGTCTTTCCGCTGCCTACATCACCCTGCAACAGCCTGTTCATCTGCATGCCCGACCCAAGGTCGGCACGGATCTCCCTGATCACCTTTTTCTGTGCATTTGTCAGGGTAAAGGGAAGATACTCATTGTAGAACCGGTTCACGTATTCTCCAACCCGTGTAAAGGCGAATCCAGCCTGATTGTGATGGCGGTAAAATTTATTCTTTAGTAACCTGAGCTGAATATAAAACAGTTCTTCAAACTTGATCCTCGCCTGAGCTCTTTTCAGTTGAACCGGATCTTCGGGAAAGTGTATGTTTTTCAAGGCTTCTTCCCGGCCCGGAAGTTTTAACCGGCAAACCAGGTCCTTTGTCAGGTTTTCCCGCACTTCTCCCTCAATACCGGCTATCAGGTTCCTCATTACCTTGCGGATTCCCCGGCTGTCAAGGCCCAGGGATTTTAATTTTTCCGTTGAGCTGTAAAACGGTTGTAATGGCTCCGGTACATAGTCCTTTAATTCCGCCACCAGTTCCATTTCCGGGTGGGGAATATTAAACTGTCCGTTAAAATAAGCAGGTTTCGCAAAAATAACATACTCCTGATTAATCAATAGACTGTTTTTTAACCACTTAACACCTTTAAACCAAATGAGCTCAATACGCCCGGAATTATCCCTGAAATTCGCAGTAAGTCGTTCAGACCCTGGCTTGCCGGCGATCTGTAAACCGGTTATTTTTCCTTTCAGCTGAACATAAACCTGGTCATTATCAATATCAGAAATAAGGAAGAACTTGCTTCTGTCTACATACCGAAAGGGATACCAGGTCAGCAGTTCTCCAAAGGTGGTGATTCCCAATTCCTTTTTCATGGCAGCAGCCCGTTTGGGACCCATTCCCTTCACATATTCAATGGGACGGTTCAGAAATTCTACAAAAGCCATTGGGTATATGATAATAAACAAAATTACATAAAAAAAGCCGGTTACGCTGACGTACCCGGCTCTTGTCCTTTTATAACATAGTTATCCGTTAAAATTCCCAGAGGTCGTGTTCAAATTCAAAAAGGCTGTTCTGGATGCGTTCTGATTCGAGCAATGCATCCAGGCCTCTGGCATAAGCATCGATCTTACGGTCATACACATTCTTTTCCTTCTCAACATAGCTGTCGAACATTCTTTTCCAGAAAATGTCTTCATAGGTTCTTCTTTCAGCATCATTAAACCGGTTAAAAACCTCAGCCTTGGCAAGAACGTTCCTGATTTCAGGATAATACAGCCAAAACAGGGGTTCATAACCCCGTTTCACGGTATCATATTTCACCAGGCAAATCCCAATGATCCTGACATCCATCTGAGAGCGCTGCTTATCAAAGAACCAATCTTCCTTAACACGTAACATCTTGACATCCTGAGAGTTGAATTTGATCTGGATGGGTGTTCTGACCAGATCATAAGGGGGATCAGGACTGGGCAGGTCAAAAGTATCGACCTTATTTAACCGCTTATCGATTTGTTCGTAAGTAATCGGTTCAGTAAATTCGTTGGTGGGATTATTCTCATAAGCGGTGATCGTTCCTTCTTTAAGGGCATCCATGATCACGGTGGTGAAATTGCGCCATCCGTTGTGAGGATTCTCCGGGTAGTAGAAAGGAAGATTCATTTTTTGCCTCAGATCGATCATTCGCCAGATACGGGTTGACCATACCACATCAGCTTCCCTCAAGGAAACATATGGGATAGGTTTTCGCTCCGGAGTGTTGATCTTATCATAAATACCATCCCGTGGAACGGGTTCCATCACCTGTGAAAAGGATCTCAGGTAAAATCCTGAAGACAGGAAGATGATGCTCATGAGGATGAATCGTCTTTTCATTTTGCCTCTTATTGAAATGAAACCATATTTTATTGCATTGTCATTGACATGGTTGAGAGGGTACGTTTGGTACCATCAGGACCTTTGGCTATTATATTTTCAATCCAAAATCTTTTTCCATGACCCGCAGACCGGATAAATTTAAGGACTTCCTCACTAAACCTATTGCCTGTTACAGATCTCCGGTAGATATCCTTTCCGTCCATGGAAATAAAATCGAACGATATGATAGTAAAGTTCAGGTCGAAGTCGAAGTCTACCGGCATTTTCGGTATAATAGCAGAAACCATCAGCTCTTCTTTTGAAATGACAGACAGGTCTTTAAACCTACCCACATTAGGAATAGGGTCAGGTACTCTTTTCACCCTGAATTCAACACCACCCATTTCTTTTGAGGTCTTACCGCTTTCGGTTGCAACCTTAATGACCGCCTTTTTTCCCATGGCATCGTTAGGTACTTTAACAATCCAGTCTTTCCCGCTGGGATCCCGGGTAAGCGTTCCGACAGTAATGTTCGCTTTAATCTTCTCGGTGGGAACACCGGGGACTGAAATGGAAACAGGATTATCGACACCAATATAGAATACATTCATTTTGGTGGCGGAAACCGTTAAAGAAGGCTTAGCGACCACGTATTCATCATGAAAATAATACTTATTGGAGAGACCAGCGGGATCTTTAACGATAATTACCCCTGCATATTTTTTTATCCCTTCTGCTCCGGCAGGAATTTTCAGGTTAACCATACCGTTTACCCCTTCAATGGGCTTGGCATTCTTGATATTGGCATCGGTAATGGTATCAGAGCCCTCGAGAATGTACACCTCAGGGTTTGTCTTGGTATCATAGGCTGCCACGAAAACTTCCGCGTTATAATCCTCACCCTGAAAAACATAACGGGTTTGAGGAACAACCTTTGCATTGATTTCATTAAACTTAAAGTCTTCTGAGCTGATGGAGGCAAACAAGTGGTTAACAACATCAAACTGAGTGGTCTGAATCTCATTGATGATCTTATTTAATATGGTAATATCGGCAGCAAGGATAGTATGGTAAAAATGGTGCATTTCCCAGTTTTGCTGTTTCCTGTCGGCGTCATAGAACGGTCCTTCAAGATCGAGACCGATTTTGAAGTTATCTCTGGCCCTGGGATCCACATAGCTGAGCATCTCCTTTTTAAAGGCAGCCAGTCTGTCTTTCAGTTCCCTTGCTTTACCTTTTGCCCCGTTAGGTGAATTTCCAATAAAATAGTGGGTTGAGGCATCATACTTATCCCTGGTGGAAACGGTTCCTAACTGAAGGGTAAGTATAGCTATCGAATCCTTTGGTTTTGACGGGTTTGGTCTGTAGGCAACCTTATAATAATCTTTAACAATGGTTGCAGAATCATCTCCTTCAGATGTCATCACCACGTGCAACTTCAATGCATCGATATATTTAATGAGTTTTTCAGCTGCAATAGTAGCCTTTTGCGCTTTGTCCCAGAAAGGACCTACTTTGTTCTGGTTAATAGCGTACTGTTGCTTAAATTGAGACCACGTTCAGGGCAAGAAGTGCGGTCAAAACCAGATACATCATACCTATCATTTTCTGCCTAGGTGTTTCTTTGTATCCAGCCATAGTATATTTTAATTACGGTTTAGAACTACGAGTTATTGAAAAGCTTATTTACCGGCAGAAACGTTCATAGCCACAAGCATGTTACCATAGACCTTATTCAAGGCTGCCATGTTAGCTGCTAATGACTCAACACCCTGCTTGTACTTACTGGTCTGGTCAATAGACTCGTTGAGGTTCTTGAGGAACAAAGTATATTTATCCTGAAATTCCTGATTCAGTTGTGACTGTTTCTCAGTAGATTTCAGGTTCATTTCGTAAACTGCATTCAAGGCAGACAGGTTGCTTGAAATTTTCTGCAGTTGCTGACTGTAAGCGCCGCCTTCAATAGCACTGAAATCAAGAGCAGCGGCTGATTTAGCAAGAATTTCAGAAGATTTTGTATAGTTTTCGGTCAGAAGTTTAGCGGAATCGGAAGCAGCTTTAATGTTACCCACGAAATCTTTGGAAACGCTCAGGTCATTCTTCATTGTTTCCGATGCCGACTGGTAGGCACTTGCCAGGTTGCTGGCAGATGAAGTAGCGCTTTTAATGCTCCTGAAATAGTCTTCTGACACTGTATTCTCCTGGTTTAAGATGTCGCTCTGCTTTTTATAGGCATTGGTCAGATCTCCGACGGTAGAAGTAGCAGCTTTTATATTCTTTACATAGTCGTTGGTAGTAACAGCGGCATCGGTAACCTCATTCATCTTCTGCGCATTGTCACTCAGGTTTTGCAGCCCTTTGCCCAGGCTTTGGATCAGCTCCGGGCCAATTTTGGCATCGGACAGCATTCTGTCAAGTTCCTTTGTAAGATCTTTATTTTTGATAGGTATTTGTTGCCCGCTTTCATGATACATTCCGGCAAGTTCCGGATATACCAGGCTCCAGTCGGGTTCAACATGCGGTACTTCAAAAGCTGAGAAGAAGAAGATAAGGGCTTCAGTACCCAAACCGACAATCAACATCTCATTAGCTCCCGTGTAGTGGTTAATTTTAAAAAGTGCACCCAAAATAACGACCGACGCACCCCAGCCGTAAAGTTTTGACATGAAGTTCTTAAACTTCTTACTTCTAACTAAACTGTCAAGCCCCATAGTGATAGAAATAATTTAGCGGTTAATAATAAAAGTTTCAGACTAACTAGATTTGACTGCAAAACTAATTATAAATATTGGATGAGGTATTGGGATTATCATCTTTCTGCCTTCCCAAATAAGTTTGTACACAACGGAAACCAATATAACATTTGGCTGTATCCTGGAATTCATAGCTTCTTGCATTCACCTGAATATAATATCCGATATCTTTCCAAGAACCTCCGCGAATGATCTTCCTCTTCAAAGCCGGTGGGTCAGTATCCTTTGCATTATAATCATAAACAGAGTTCATGTCCCAGGTGAAATTATAGGCTGACTCATCAAAAGCATCAAAACACCACTCAGAAACATTTCCTGACATATCGTACAAGCCAAAGTCATTGGGAGCATAGTGAGCTACGATAACTGTTTGGATACCGCCATCATCAATATAATTTCCACGTAAAGGCTTGTAGTTTCCAAGGAAGCAACCTTCTGTGTTCCGGATATACGGTCCGCCCCATGGATAAGGGCTGAGTTGCAGTCCGCCGCGGGCTGCCCATTCCCATTCAACTTCGTTGGGTAACCTGAATTCATTCACAATAACATCTTCTCTCTGAACATTATATGAATGCAGAAGATTTGACCTCCAGATACAGAATGCACGGGCCTGTTTCCAGCTGACCCCCACTACGGGATAGTTATCATAAGCCGGATGCCAGAAATATTTCTCTGTCATAGGCTCGTTGAAGGAGTATGTATAGTCATGAACCCAGGCAAGAGTATCGGGATAAACATTGATCACTTCTTTCCTGATATAAACTGACCTGTCTTTAAGGCCCTGGGGACGGTTGTTCAAACTTCCTGCTTCATTGTTTCCGGGTGTGGCAAAATCTTTACGGGCTGCAGCTTTAAGGTCGATCCAATAGAACTCGTAATTAAATTTCCTGGTATCGAATTGTTTAACACGGTAAAAGCGCTCATGTTCAGGCAGATACATTTCATTGAGTACTTCACGGCTGGCCTGATCGCCATAATCAATCCTGCTTCTCCAGTTGAGAAAAGGCGGATCGAAAGGTTCTCCGAAATCGTTTTCAGAAATGAAATAATCCTCCGGGGTCTGTTCACCAAGAAGGCGCATGGCAATCGAATCCCTGACCCAAAAGACAAACTGACGGTATTCGTTGTTTGTTATTTCAGTTTCGTCCATATAAAAGGCCTGGAGGGTAACCGTTTTGGGCTGATAGATCAATGCATAAGGTACATCCTGGTCACCGGCACCCATTGTATAGGATCCGGCTGGAACAAAAACCATTCCGAAAGGATCTGGTTGGAAAAAGGGTTCCCGACCCTGTACTCCTATCAGCTCGCCGTTGCCGGAGTTTCTGCAGCTACTCAGGGCCACAACGATCAGCAGAAAGAAAAACAGTCTTCTCATATGACTTTGGTTTTTTTCAGATTAAAGGAACCGAGTATTTCTATACGATTTTCTGGGCTTTTCGATGATGATCTTGAAGCAGTATCCGACCATGATCTCATGGCTTCCCATACTGCCCGACTGTGTTAGTTTTGATGTAGTAATGTCGTAAGAATAACCTACCCGGAAGTTTTTAATGTTCATTCCCAGCATGATGGCAATGGCGTCCTGTACACGGTAAGTAACGCCACCCCAGAATTTATTATTGTAACGGACGATAGTGTTCAGGTCATATTGTGTGGCAGCACCATCTGATTTTACCAGGAAAGAGGGATCAATCTCAAATTCAGGGTAATCAGGTAAGGGGTACTCATATCCTCCAGTAAGGAAATAATGACGTTTCAGGGTGAGGTCGGCTTTCCCGATAGCTTGTTTGGCTCCTGTAAGCTGGATGGCAGAAAGCCCCAGGAAAAACTTCCCGGGAACTTTATAATACGAACCAAATCCGAAATCAGTGGTGAAATTGCTTTCTTTTGACGTAGACAGCAAGGGATCGTTTTCATCGATAAAAATAAACTTCGAAAAATCGATGGTCTTGTTCAGAAAACCTGCCTGAAGTCCAAATGACAGTATCCCGCTACCCAGGTTAAAACGGTAAGCATAGTTCAGCCTGAGTCCAACATTTCGTTCATAACCAAGCTGGTCCTGAAAAACAGTGGCTCCCAGCCCTCCGTGAAGAATAAGGACAGGCGCATCCATCGACACCAGGAAGGTACGAGGCGAAACATCATAGCCCTTGGGGTCTTTCATGCCATACCATTGCTGGCGGGCTATACCTGTAAAGCATATTGCTTCATTACTCCCGGCAAATGCAGGATTAATGGCCATGTTGTTAAACATGTAGTGAGTAAACTGGGCTTCCTGCTGGGCTAATAATTGGTAGCCTGCCATGGTTATCAGCAGAAGAGCGCTAAATATCTTTTTCATACTAAGGCGCTTCAAAGGGGGTGGTAAAGTAACAACTTTTTTTTGTAACTCACAAATATCAGTAAAGTTTTTAACCCTCTTTTACAGGCTGTTGGGGGCTTACAGCTCGCTAAACTCCCTTTTTATACCTGTTTCAGGGGAAAAAGTTTCATCAATTTCTTACATGACAAGGATATTCAAATTGGTTGCTTCCCTGTCCCCAATTGTTCCTGACTATCTTTGTACGACAAAAATAGAAATATTATGGCAACAATCTTCCATGAAAAAGTATTTTCCTCCCGGTGGTTTATTTCTTACACCCTTATTGTCATCGGTTCTTTCATTCTGGCGGCCGGTTTCGTGTTTTTTATCACCCCCTATAAAATCGTCCCGGGTGGGGTTTATGGCATTTGTATCGTGGTCCATTACCTGACCAAAGGAATGTTCACCTTTTTCCCTGACGGTTTGCCTGTCGGAACAATGGGTCTGATCATGAATATTCCCCTGACCATGGTCGGTATAAAAGTGCTCGGTCCCCGTTTCGGGTCTAAAACAGTCATCGGGTTCGTCCTTTGTTCGGTATTTATGGATTTACTGACCAGTTACTGGGGTGATGTTCCCCTGGTCAACAAAGATCCGCTGCTCAGTTCTATTTTCGGAGGGGTTCTATGCGGTTTCGGGCTTGGCCTCATATTTAAATCAAAGGCTACTTCCGGGGGTTCTGACATAGTGGCCATGATACTGGCCAAATATACGCACCTTCCGTTGGGGCAGTTAATGATCTATGTCGATTCCTTCATCGTCCTGTTCGGTCTGGCGGTTTTTAAGGACTGGGCTATCCCGTTGTATTCCTGGATCGTCATTTTCATCACGGGAAAGGTGATTGACGTTACCCTCCAGGGAGTAAGTTACGACAAAGCCCTTTTTATTATTTCAGAGAAATTTGAAGAGATCAGGGACAAGATATTGGTCGACCTTGACCGTGGCGGCACATACATACCTGGCACCGGCATGTACAAAGGGGATTCGAAGACGATCATCTTTACCGTGGTCAACCGGCGCGAACTGGCAGTGCTGGAAGAATACATACACCAGCTTGACCCCAAAGCGTTTGTAACTGTCATCCAGGCCGGCGAGATCCTTGGGGAAGGATTCAGATCACTGCAGGAGAAGGTGAATGATAACTAGGCCCTTTATTTCCTGAACAGCTTCAGAACATCATTCCCGTTGGCAAAGATCAGCAGGCCAAAAAGAAGTACCATCCCAACTATCTGCGCATACTCAAGGAACTTGTCACTGGGTTTTCTGCGGGTTATTATCTCGTAAAGCAAAAAAAGCACATGGCCCCCATCCAGGGCCGGAATGGGCAAGATATTCAGAATAGCCAGCATGATGGAAAGAAAGGCAGTGAGCCTCCAGAACGACTCCCAGTCCCATATGGATGGAAAAATATTCCCGATGGTAAGAAAACCACCCACCGATTCATAGGCCTTAACTTCAGGTGAAAAGAGCAACTTTAGCTGTCTCAGATAGTTACCTATTCCGTCATATGCTTTTACGACTCCCTGGGGAATGGCTTCTCCCAGTGAATAATCCTGTTTCTTAAACTTGAAATAGTAATCCAGGGGTTTGGGATATACGCCGATCAAGCCCTCCACCGATACTTTTACGGGAAGGGCAATCGTATCCGTATTCCTCACCAACTTGATACTGACCTCTTTACCTTTGTTTCTCTTTATTTCCGACTTGAACTGATTAAAGAATGGCGTTGGGGTATTATTGATGCCGATGAATTTGTCATTTTCCTTTATTCCTGCTTCTTTTCCTGTCGATACTTTAAAGAACTTACCGGCAACGAATGGGATCCTGAAGCTGATAAAATCAGGAGACTTATATTTCAACAGCTTGGCCAGGAACCCGGGTGGAACCTTTACAAGCACCGGCTGATCATCCCTGATTACCTGTATGGATTTTGCATCTTCAAGGATTAGTTTAGTGGGAATCTTGAAAAAGTCATCAACAACCTGGTTATCAATTGTTACAATTTTATCCCCGTCCTGTAAACCCAATTCTTTCCCCATGGAATCTACCACTATCCCATATTTATTCACTTCCTCAAGGGGAAGGTATTCTTCGCCCCACACAGACAACATCCCAATATATATAATAATGGCCAGGACAACATTCAGCGTGACCCCTCCCAGCATAACAATAAGCCGTTGCCAGGCTGGTTTTGACCGGAACTCCCAGGGCTGGGGAGGCTGTTTCATTTGTTCCTTGTCCATGGATTCATCAATCATCCCGGATATCTTCACATATCCCCCAAGGGGTAGCCAGCCTATTCCATACTCGGTTTCCCCTTTGCGGAATTTGAAAAGAGAAAACCAAGGGTTGAAAAAGAGATAGAATTTTTCGACCCTTGTCCTGAAGGTCTTGGCCGCTATAAAATGACCGAATTCATGAACAATCACCAGGATTGACAATGACAAAACAAGCTGGACCGCTTTTATTAGTATTACCGATATATCCATAAAAAAATCATTTAATCAGTTGTCGGGTGAGTATCCTGGCTTCTTTGTCGCTGCAAAGGTAGTCATCCAGACCAGGTTGAGCAATAAAAGGAATAAGTTGCATACAATGTTCAATCAGACCTGACATTTCCAGGAAACCTACCTTTCCTTTCAGGAAGGCCTCCACGGCTATTTCATTGGATGCATTCAGGATGCAGGGCATATTCCCGCCTGTTTTAATAGCATCATAGGCCAGCTGAAGGTTTCTGAAGCTGGATTGATCGGGAGGCTCGAAGGTCAATACAGGATAATCCAGGAAAGACAGTCGTGGAAAGTCCGTCTGTACCCTGTATGGAAAGGAAAAGGCATATAGTATGGGCAGCTTCATGTCCGGAAGACCAAGCTGTGCTTTTATCGAACCGTCTGCAAACTGGACCATGGAATGAATGATGGACTGGGGATGTATGACTACTTCAATCTTTTCTGGCTCCGTCCCGAAAAGCCAGTGGGCCTCAATCACCTCCAGACCCTTGTTCATCAGGCTGGCACTGTCGATGGTCACTTTTGAGCCCATCGTCCAGTTCGGATGTTTCAGGGCCTGTTCCCTGGTAGCATTGGCAAGGGCTTCCCCCGACCACCCTCGGAAAGGACCTCCCGAAGCCGTAAGAATGATCTTTTCAACCGGGTTGTGAAATTCCCCGACCAGGCATTGAAAAATGGCAGAGTGTTCAGAATCAACAGGGTATATATTAACACCTTTTTCTTTGGCCAGCCTGGTAACCATGTCGCCACCCACCACGAGGGTCTCCTTATTGGCCAGGGCAACGGGTTTGCCGACCTTCAATGAAGCCAGTGTAGGCTGAAGCCCTGCAAAACCCACCAGTGCCGTCAATACAATATCAATCCCTTCCATTTCAACAACTTCACAAATGGCTTTTTCGCCTGCAAACACTTTGATGCCCTTGTGTTGAAGAGCTTCTGCCACCGCTGAATAATAAACAGGGTTACCAATGACAACCGCATTGGGATTAAATTCAAGGGCTTGTTCAATCAGCAACCGGTAGTTGTTCTGAGCCGTCAAAACCTCAACCCCAAAATCCGCCGGATATTTCCTTATCACTTCAAGTGCCTGGGTACCAATAGATCCGGTTGATCCCAGTATGGCTATCTGTTTTGTCATAATTCAGAACGACATATAATCTTTTGGGTTGATCGGGTTTCCGTTATACCACAGTTCAAAATGGAGGTGCGGCCCGGAAGACAATTCACCGCTTTCCCCGATGATCGCAATAGGCTCGCCGGCCTTTACATAGGACCCAATCTTTATCAGCATAGTTGAGTTGTGCTTATATACGGAAACCAGATTTTCCTGGTGCTGAATACCTATTGTATATCCGGTTTCCAGTGTCCAGTCAGCAAAAATCACCCTCCCTTCAAGGGTGGCTTTTACCGCTTCATTTTTTTTGGAAACGATATCAATTCCATAATGCCGGTTGGCCGGGTCAAAATTATTGGTCACCAATCCCTTCAAAGGAGTGAAGAACAGGTAATTGCTGATGTTGGACCGCGGTGGAGAAGCATCGGTCTGGTCGTTGGCGCTCAGTTCAAATTTATCCTGTCTTTCCATCTCCACCCTGAGCATGGAATCATCCCTGGAATTTTTAAAGGTAACGTTTCTGTAATTGATGCTGGTATCTTTTACTGCAGGGAGTTCGTCAACCATTGCCCTGCCTGCGATCACATTTTTTATGTTTTCAACAAACAGGTCCTTTTCCTTCATCGCATTTTCAAGAGAATCGGCCTTAGTCTGTAGTTCATATATAGCCTTCTGACTTGTAACACTGGCATAACCGGGAATATATTCGCGTAAAGGGGTAAAAGCTATTATATAAGTGGTAACAAATACCAGAAAGATGGACAATGAACCCAGAACGATAAAAACATTCAGTCTTGAAAGCCTCAGGGAGATTTTTTCTTCCAGGGTCTCATCATTCAGAATGACAAGCCTGTACTTGTCTTTAAGCTTAATAATCCATTTTTTCCTGGGCTTTTCAATTTTTTCCTGGGCCATCTGAAAGGATTTGGGCTGGATTTACAAAAAATAAAATAATTTTGCAAAGTTAGAGTTATTACCAGGTTCCCCATCCAAAATTGTTTTGGGAATGTTTATATATTTCAAAAAATCAATAGGAACAACTTGATTAGAAAGAACTTATACTTTTCCGCTTTCATCCTTGGGGTGAGTGCAATCCTTACTTTATTTTCTTCCTGTTCAACCAAGAAAAACACCTTTACAAGGCGTACATATCATAACCTTACGGCGCATTATAACGGTTATTTCAACGGAAAGGAGGCCCTGAAAGACGCTCAGAACGATCTGGCAAGGATTTCCCTGGACAATTACGGGAAAGTGCTTCCTATTGTTAACTACGGCACCAAAGAGAATATAACTACCATCACTCCTTCCCTTGACCGGGCCATTGCCAAAGCCTCCATGGTGATCCAGCGTCATTCCATATTCATAAAAAGCGTTGAGTATGTCAGTTGGATTGAAGATTGCTATATGCTGATGGCAAAAGCCAATTTCTACAAACAGGATTACAAGACAGCCTTCAGCACATTCGATTTCACTCAGAAACGGTATAAGAACAGTGATATCAGGTATGAAGCCCAATTATGGATGGCCAGGTGTAACATTCAGACCAAAGATTTCGACGGGGCCCAGTCATTATTGGATGACCTCCAGAACAAGATCGACAAGAAGAAGGCTCCGGGTTCGCTGAACCGGGATCTGGCTTTAGCCTTTGCCGAACTGCATCTTCAGCAGGAAAATTTCGGACCTGCCGAGGAGTTCCTGATCAAATCACTTGAATACCATCATCCCAAAGCCCAGCGGGCAAGGCTCAGGTTTATCCTGGCCCAGGTAGAGCAGAAAAAGGGGGAACTCAGCCGTGCTTCCCGTAACTACCTGAAAGTCATTAATATGAATCCCGGTTATGAGCTTTCTTTCAATGCAAGGATCAACCTGGCCAAATGTTATGATGCCGGTTCCGGCAACAGCAAAGAAATTGTCAAGAACCTGAAAAAAATGCTCAGGGATGAGAAAAATAAAGATTACCAGGACCAAATCTATTTCGCTCTTGCTGAGATAGCAGAAAAAGACGGGGATTCAACACTGGTGGTTGATTATCTGAAATCTTCCGTGGCAACCAGTACCAAAAATAAATACCAGCGCGGGATCAGTTCACTGAAACTGGCCAATATTTTTTACCGCCAGCCACAGTACCCTTTCGCCCAGGCCTATTATGATACGGCTGTTCAATCTTTTCCATCCGATTATCCTGATCTGGTTACAGTTAAAAGAAGGGCAACTATCCTCAATGACCTGGTGAAATATATCAATATTGTTGACAGGGAAGACAGCCTTCAGCGAATTGCGAAGATGAGCGAAAAAGAAAGGAATGTTTTTATTGAGAAACTCATTGCCAAAATCCAGGCAGAAGAACAGAAAAAACAAAAAGAAGAATCGGAACGGATGCAGGGAATGTCGATGTTATACAGGAATAACATGAATAAACCCGGAGGGATGAACAACCAGGGAGGGTTAAACCAGCAGGGAGGGACCGGCGGATGGTATTTCTATAATCCGTCTTCCGTTTCATACGGATTCACCGAATTCGAAAAGAAATGGGGAAAGAGAAAGCTGGAAGATAACTGGAGACTATCGGATAAAGAGCAGGTGGCCGATTTTGGAGATAACCCGGCCGCTTCCCAGGTGGATTCACTGGCGGCAGACAGCCTGAAGAATATCTCGAAAGATCCCAAGGATAAAAAAACCTACCTGCAAAACCTGCCCCTCACAGAAGCCCAGATGGCAAAATCAACAATAAAAATCAAAGACGCCCTCTATAACCTGGGAAGCATCTATTATCTGGGGTTATCCGATTTTCCGCAATCGGTTACCGCTTATGAAACCCTGCTGACCCGTTTTCCTACAGATACCCTTTACTACCTGAAATCGTGCTACAATCTTTATGAAGAATGCCTGGAACAGGATGATAAAGCCAAGGCCGATCATTATAAGAACCTGATTATAAGCAAATTTCCTGATTCTGACTACGCAAAGATCATCAAAGATCCTGAATATAAGAAAGAACTGGCAGCCCGCAGGAACAAGGCCGCTAACCTATATTCACAAGCCTGGCAGGCTTTTGAAAATGAACAGTACAACAATGTGTTGAATTACTGCGGTCAGGCGAAGGGAGCCACTAACGACAAACAGCTTATCACTAAGTTCGACTATCTTCAAACAATCTCCACCGGTAAGTTACAGGGGAAAGACACCATGGTACTGGCCCTCAGAAGATTTATCACCAAATATCCCAACAGCGAACTTAAAACCCTGGCGCAAAACATTCTCGATAAGCTGGTAACCAAAGACTCCATCGCTTTGGCGCCGACCAAACCCGGAGAAAAACCCAAAGCCACACAGAAGGATTTCTTTTTTAACCCCGAAGCCATCCATCTCTTCCTGATCATCGCCGACATCAAAAAAGTTAATGTCAATGCGCTGAAAATCAAAGTGTCGGATCACAACCTTAAATATGCGAGCCTCGATAACCTCTCCATCAGCTCACTTTACCTGGATGATTCCCACCAGATCATGAGCGTGAGTAATTTCAGCAATAAAGAGAAGGCTATGGATTATTATACGGGAATTCTGAATAACCAATATGTCTTTTCATCCCTTCAGAAGGAGGGTTATGAAACGTTTGTCATTACTGTGGACAACTATCCCATCTTGTATAAAAACAAGGATGTTGCCAGGTATCTGGAATTTTTCAAAGAGAAGTATTTGCCATAATCTCCGGCAAATACCTGAAAAATCATTCAATTTTTACTTTTTCTTCTTTTTTATATTATTTTTGCTTATTACTCTCCCAAAGGAGGGTTTGATATTGCATTTTATTAAATCTACTATATCATGGCCAAAAACGCTGAAATTGAATCCCCTTCCATTAATTTGCTGGGGACAGGTACAGTTGTCAAAGGGAATATTACTTCTACCGGTGATTTCAGGATTGATGGCACCCTGATTGGGTCAATACAATCCAAAGGAAAAGTAGTGGTGGGTCCAACCGGAATTGTCGAGGGCGAGATCAGCTGCCAGAATGCAGACATTTCGGGGAATATTAAGGCTCATGTGACTGTCAGTGAGCTTCTTACATTAAAATCAACCTCCCGTTTGGTAGGGGATATTAAAACCAGTAAACTCGCCATCGAACCCGGTGCCCTCTTTTCAGGTTCCTGTAAAATGGAAGCGAACGGGCTAAAGGAAAGTGTTACAACTGTTTTCAATGAACCTGCCAAAGTCAAAGAAACAGCCACTTCATAACTATGCACGGTATTCCGGCATGGCTTTCCAGATGCTGGCCATTATCCTGCTCGGTGTTTTTGCGGGTCTGAAACTCGACGGATGGTTACATTGGAATAAACCGTTGTTTACTGTCGTTTTTTCCCTGTTAGGTGTTGTTGTTGCAATTTTTACAGTGACCCATGACCTGCTGAAAAACAAATGAACGCTTCATCCTCCGATTTCCCTGTCTTTGTCAAGAAACTGGTTTATTTTACCCTTATCCTGGGTATAATCGCTTTTTTAATAAAACTCTTTCTGCCCTTACCTTACAGAACACCTGCCCTGCCCTTTCTTTTACTGTTTTTTTTCGCGGTAACCCTGATCGTCCATTATATCCTGATACGATCGGTCGACAAAAAGTTAAGCCGTTTTGTCAGCCTCTACCTGGGAAGCACTTTTCTCAAGCTTATGTTATACCTGATCGTGTTTATCTTATACGTGTTCACTCACAGGGCTGACGCTATTGGCTTTAGCCTGACTTTTCTGGTCTTTTATCTGGCCTACACTGTCTTTGAAGTGATCTCACTGTTGGGTAAAACCAATCAACCTCCTCAGAACTGATTATCCTCTCCCTTTTCCAATAAGTTTTTCAATGCCCCTGCCAGTTGTGGGAAATGGAATGAAAATCCCAGGTTCTCAAGCCTTTCAGGGATAACTGCCTGCCCGGCGAGTAAGGTAGTGCTTCCCTGACCATATAATAACCTAAGGGCAAAAGAAGGGACAGTAAACCATGCCGGTTTATTGAGAACATCCGCCAGGGTCTTTGTAAATTGCCTGTTATCAATGATTTGTGGCGCGGTTAAATTGAAAGCCCCTTTCATTCCCTGGTTTTCCAAAGCAAACAAACAGGCCCTGGTTAAATCGGACACGTGTATCCAGGGAAAAGGCTGCTTCCCGTTACCCAACCTCCCGCCTAACCCGGCTCTGAATACAGGCAGGAGTTTAGCCAGCGCCCCCTTCTTGCTATCGAGAACAACACCCAGTCTGAAAATAACCACCCTGCAAGAATCCTCGGCTATAAAAGCTTCCCTTTCCCAGTCCTGGCAAAGCTTTCCAAGAAAGGAGCCGGATAAAAGCGCATTGGACTCGGTATAAGGACCGCCGTTCTCATAAATCCCTGTTGCTGAGGTAGAAATAAATAATTCCGGCGGATTTTCAAGCTGGTGAATAGCACTGACCAGGCGTCTGGTCGTCACTATCCTGCTGTTATAAATGTCGTCTTTATACCTGGCTGTCCACCTTTTCATTATTGGGGCACCCGCAAGGTTAACAATAATGGGTATCCCTTCCAGCATCTTTTCCAGTGAACCGTCAACGGAATATAACAATGTCCGGCTCAGCGGAACAACTTCAAAGCCTCTCCCCTTAAAAACGCTGACCAGTTCACTTCCCACGAAACCCCTGTAACCGGAAACGGCTATTTTCATTTCATTTCTTTTCTCAAAACTACAACAAAAGGAACTCGTTTCAAAATTGCCTGACCATTGTCAGGCAATACCATTTGCCTGAAAATATCTACAAATCAACATATTACTCCAAAACACATGAATTTTAATAACCAACATTTGTATTTAACTTTGCGTGCTTTTTCAGTATTAAAAAACCGGAACTAAACATACTGCCATGAACGAACCAACGAAGGAAAAAGGGCTTTTCAGCGAATTTCCGCCCATTTCTGCCAAAGAATGGGAAGAGGTGATCCTCGCAGACCTGAAAGGGGCCGATTTCGAAAAAAAACTCATCTGGAAAACGGATGAAGGCATTTCCCTCAGACCCTTTTACAGAAGCGAAGACCTGACCGGTCTTTCCCACCTGGATTGCCTTCCCGGTGAAAAACCATATACAAGGGGAAACAGGGTGAGAACAAACCAATGGGAGATCCGTCAGGACCTTTTTGAAACTGATCCGGCCAGGCTTAACGCCCTTGTTAAAGTAATGATTGAACGCGGTGCCGGAGGCATTGGAATTGATGCCAGTAGCCTATTGTCTGTCAATGATATTCGCTTGCTTTTCGACCAAGTTGACCTGACAAGGGCAGCCATTCACTTTTACCGCGCTGCCTCTTACAATGCCTTGCTGAAGATCTTCCTGGAATATCTCGAGGAGGTTTCCACCGATCCCCGCCTGGTAAAAGGATCATTCAATGCCGATCCGCTTTCCTGGTTGCTCCTTCATGGAGCATTCTACCAGGATTGGGAGAGAAACCTTCGTGCTTCGGCTGAGTTGATAAAAACAGTCAGACATTCGCTGCCATTATTCAAGGCACTGAATATCAATGCACACCATTTTCACAATGCCGGTTCTTCCCTTTCACAGGAGTTGGGATTTGCATTGAGCATGGCCTGTGAATATGTTTCGGATCTGACCGATATGGGAATGAAAGCCGATGAAGTGCTTTCTTCCCTTATGTTCACTTTTGCCATTGGGTCTGATTACTTCCTGTAAAGCGTCAGGCTGCGGGCTGAACGCTGGCTGTGGAGCCTGGAG
>JAPLDE010000081.1:25126-29589 GCA_026391855.1 Bacteroidota bacterium
AAGAATCGCTGGAGATGACCATTCATGCAACCACCTCCCATTGGAATAAAACCCTCTATGATCCTTACGTAAATGTGCTCCGCACGACTACGGAGACCATGGCAGCCGCCATAGCCGGGGCCGATGTGATCAGTGTCGGGCCATTCGATCAGACCTTTACCTCACCGGATGACTTTTCAATGCGGATAGCGCGTAACCAGCAGATCATTTTACAGGAAGAATCCTACCTGGGCAAGATCATTGATCCTGGCGCTGGTTCATACTATATTGAAAAACTGACCGATGCACTGGCCGCCAGGGCTTGGGAACTGTTCAGGCAGGCAGAAGAAAAGGGAGGTTTTGTTGAATCGATGAAACTGGGTCTCATCCAGGATGAGGTGGAGCGGACCCGCTTACAGAAAGAAACGGATATCGTCGGCCGTAAGACTTTTGTACTGGGGACCAACCAGTATCCGAACCAGGAGGAAAAAATGGCCGGAAAGATCAGCAGAACCGGAACAACCCCGCAAATCCATTCATTCTGCAGGCCGCTCATCATTTCACGGGGTTCTGAGAAGCTTGAAAATATCCGCCTGGCGACCGAGAAACATGTGTTAAGCGGTAACAAAACACCGGACGTGTTCCTTTTTACCATCGGGAACCTGGCTATGCGTAAGGCAAGGGCCTCGTTTTCGTCCAACTTCTTCGGCTGTGCCGGCTATCATATCATCGACAACACCGGATTTTCCGGTGTAGAAGAAGGGATACAAGCCTGCCTGGAGGTTAGTCCCGGGATCGTTGTCATCTGCAGTTCCGATGAGGAATATCCCGACCTGGTCCCGGCCATTTGCCAGGGACTGAAAACAGCGGGATTTAGCGGAGTCATTGTTCTGGCCGGGTACCCAAAAGACATTCTCGACCACCTCAGATCAGCCGGTATTGATGAGTTCATCCATGTGCGGACCAACCTCGTCGAAGCACTGACCCGGTTTCATAAAAAACTTGATATCCCTTTAATATAGAAACTCAAACCACTACCCGATATGCGTCCGAATTTCAGCAATATTGACTATAAAAGCATTCCCTCGCCCGACACCGGCTTTGAAGAATGGTCGAACCGGCAGGGGATAACGGAGGACTGGCTGACACCCGAGCAAATCCCCGTAAAGTCTGTCTATGGCCCCGGTGACCTGCAGGGGATGGAACACCTGAACTATGCAGCCGGTCTGGCTCCTTTCCTTCGCGGCCCCTATTCCACCATGTATGTGTTAAGACCATGGACGATCAGGCAATATGCCGGCTTTTCAACGGCTGAGGAATCCAATGCTTTCTACCGCAGAAACCTGGCGGCAGGCCAGAAAGGGCTTTCGGTGGCTTTCGACCTGGCTACTCACCGGGGTTACGACAGCGATCATGAAAGAGTGGTTGGCGACGTGGGCAAAGCCGGCGTGGCCATCGATTCCATTCTGGACATGAAGATCCTCTTCGACCAGATCCCTCTGGATGTGATGTCGGTATCCATGACCATGAACGGAGCCGTTCTTCCCATTCTCGCCTTTTATATTGTAGCGGCCGAAGAGCAGGGCGTTCCCATGGAAAAACTCTCGGGAACCATACAGAACGACATCCTGAAAGAGTTCATGGTAAGGAATACCTATATCTATCCACCCCTGCCGTCGATGAAGATCATTGCCGATATTTTTGAGTTCACTTCCCAACACATGAAGAAATTCAACTGTATCAGCATCAGCGGTTACCATATGCAGGAAGCAGGGGCAACGGCCGATCTGGAGCTGGCTTATACCCTGGCCGACGGACTTGAATATCTGAGAACAGGGGTAGCAGCCGGCATACCCGTCGATAATTTTGCTCCAAGGCTCTCCTTTTTCTGGGCAGCAGGGATGAATCATTTTATGGAGATCGCCAAGATGAGGGCCGCCCGCATGTTATGGGCCAAGATCGTGAACCAGTTCAATCCGAAAGACAAGAAATCACTGGCCCTGAGGACCCATACCCAGACATCGGGCTGGAGCCTGACGGAACAGGACCCATTCAACAATATTACCCGGACCTGCACGGAAGCACTGGCAGCCGCCCTCGGGCATACCCAGTCGCTCCATACCAATGCGCTTGACGAAGCCATCGCCCTCCCAACTGATTTTTCCGCCCGGATAGCCCGTAACACACAGATCTACCTACAGGAAGAAACAAACATCTGTAAAGCGGTGGATCCCTGGGCCGGTTCCTATTACGTGGAAATGCTGACTCACAAACTGGCCCACAAGGCCTGGGAACTGATACAGGAAGTGGAAGAACTGGGAGGAATGGCCAAAGCCATCGAGACCGGCATCCCCAAGATGCGCATTGAGGAAGCTTCTGCCCGTAAACAAGCCAGGATTGATGCAGGAACCGACACCATTGTTGGAGTGAACAGGTACAGGCTCGACAAGGAAGCTCCCCTGGAGACCCTGGAAGTGGATAATACCGCGGTGAGGGAATCCCAGATCAGGCGTTTGCAGCAACTCCGTTCGGAAAGGAAAGAAAGTGAGGTGACCGCTGCCCTGGAAGCCCTTACCCATGCTGGCAGGACCGGTGAAGGGAACCTGCTGGCTCTTTCGATCGATGCCGCCAGAAAAAGAGCCTCCCTGGGTGAGATCTCCTATGCACTCGAAAAGGTATTTGGACGTTATAAAGCTGTAATCCGCTCCATCTCAGGAGTTTATTCTTCAGAAGCCATGCAGAATGACCAATATCAGAAGGCCCGTGAACTGGCCGACAAATTTGCCGAGAAAGAAGGCCGCCGGCCGCGTATCATGATCGCCAAGATGGGCCAGGACGGCCATGACCGGGGTGCCAAGGTGGTGGCTACAGGTTATGCCGATATCGGCTTCGATGTAGATATCGGACCCTTGTTCCAGACCCCGGAAGAAGCAGCCAAACAGGCCGTGGAAAATGATGTTCACATCCTGGGCGTATCGAGCCTGGCTGCCGGTCATAAAACCCTGGTCCCCCAGGTTATTGAAGAGCTGAAGAAACTCGGCCGGGAAGACATCATGGTGATCGTCGGAGGTGTGATCCCCGCCCAGGACTATGACTTCCTGTACAAAGCAGGTGCCGTTGCTATTTTCGGACCAGGTACCCCGATACCGGATGCCGCAGTGAAAATGCTGGAAATCTTGTTATGATGGTTATGGGGGTTATGAGGGTTATGGATTGCCGGCACCATTTTTTTTGGAAGGCCACGATATATCGTGGCCCTACAAATGCCGGCTGGCGGCTATTTGGCTTTACCCTGGTTCGCCACTTTCTCCATCATCTCTTTGATCTTTTCCGGATCACCGATGAAATAATCGCGGATGAGGGTGAGGTTGTCGTCAAACTCGAAAACGTAGGGAATACCGGTCGGTAAATTCAGGCTAACGATCTCATTTTCAGGGATATTCTTTAAATATTTGATAATTCCCCTGAGGCTGTTGCCATGGGCAGCCACCAGCACACTGCCGTATTTCACCAGGTCGTGGCTGATCTCATCTTTCCAGTAGGGCACAATCCTTTCCACCGTTTCTTTCAGCGATTCCGTGAGGGGTATCTGTTCCGGGCTCAGGTCTTTGTAACGGGGATCGAAGGCAGGGTTACGGGGATCATCCTTTGACAGGGGAGCCGGTGGCACATCATAGCTTCTTCTCCAGATATGGACCTGCTCTTCACCATAGCGGGCAGCCATTTCCGACTTGTTCATCCCCTGGAGCTCCCCATAGTGCTTTTCATTCAGCCTCCAGGTCTTTTTTACCGGTATCCACAACAGGTCCATCTCTTCCTGGATGATATACAGGGTTTTGATGGCCCTTTTTAAATAAGAGGTATAGGCGATCTCAAACCGGAAGCCTTCATTATTCAGGGTCTGACCGGCTTCCCTGGCTTCTTCAACCCCGGTGGGCGATAAGTCAACATCCGTCCAGCCTGTAAACCGGTTTTCCTTGTTCCAGACACTTTCGCCATGACGAACCAATACTAACTTGTACATAATATCTTGTTATTTTAATTAAACTGTCTTTTGAGGCCAGGGCTGAAATGGCTTCTTCCATGTCCTGTAAAGTAAATAAATCCCGGTAAGAATGAATGGAATGCTCAGCAACTGTCCCATATTCAGCAACATACCCGATTCGAAATCCACCTGTGGTTCTTTCAGAAATTCCAGGATAAAACGCATTCCGAAAAGGATGACCAGGAACAACCCGAGGAGATAACCCTCTTTAAGCAGGCTTCCTTTTTTATTGTAGATGATCACTAGTATCAGAAAGATGGTCAGGTAGGTTAACGCTTCATAGATCTGGGTCGGATGTCTCGGGATCAGTGAAAGATCGGAACGGACGAATCTGAACCCCCAGGGAAGGTTGGTGGCATGGCCGTATATCTCCGAGTTCATCAGGTTCCCCATCCTGATCATGAAACCGGCCAGGGCTACCACTATCACGATGCGGTCG